>NZ_LYSO01000087.1:0-26809 GCF_001728935.1 Pseudomonas sp. AP42 | reverse complement strand
GATGGAGTTAGCCAGGAACACAGTGCCGCCGCCGTCTACGCCGTATGCGTAATCGCCGTCACCGCTGACCTTTTGGGCTGCCAGGGTGAAGGTGTGGGCGCCAACGGTGTATGCGCCTTGCAAGCTGAACGCACGGTTATCGAGCTTGGTTGTGCCATCTTTCTCTGCGCGGGTCAGGCCCGCACCATCGCTTTTGGTACTGTAGATGTTGAAATCAACAGCAACAGATTGGTCATCGCTGAGGGCGTGAGTCCAGTTCACGTTGGCGTAGAGTTTCTTCCAGTAGTCTTCTACTTTCGAGTAGTAGAGGCTGGTGGTGAATTCTGGTGTCCAGGAATACACGCCACCGACGAAGTTTGCGTCTCGCAGGCCAGTACCGGTACCGGGTTCGGCGCTGGAGATACTGTCTTTGTAGGTGTGGTCTTGAGCAACAATCGAGGTGAAGTGACCGGCCTCCAGCTTAAGATCCTTGATTTCGTTGCTGGTGATGGAGATGCCTTGAGGCAGTTCCGGCAGCAAGCGGCTGTCATCGGAGGCGAACACTGGCGCGGTGGTGTATTGATCACCGACCTTCAGCACGGTGTTGGAGATACGGAATTTAACCGCTCCGCCGCCTTTGGAGTATTCATCCTGCGAGCGACCATCGGAGCCGGTTGGGAACAGACCGGTGCCGGAACGGCCTTTGCCGCTGTCCAGTTTCACGCCCAAGAGGCCAATGACATCAACGCCAAAACCGACGGTACCCTGGGTGAAGCCCGACTGATACAGACCGTTGAAACCCAGGCCTGTCTCGTTGGTGTAGCTCTTGCCTGAGTCGTTGTTGCGGAAGTCCCGACGGAAGTTCAGCAAGCGGGTGTTGATGCTGAACGTACTGTCTTCAACAAAGCCCTTGGAATCGTCCTGGGCGGACGCCATTGCGAACTGCGAGGTGCCTGCTGAAACAGCCAGGGCGATCATGCTCCACTTCATCACGCGCATCGTGATTTGCTCCTTTGGTTTTAGGAAGAGTACTGCCGTCCCACCTGTATTTTTATCTGGGCGGCTCTTTCTTTTTGTGTCGGCGCAAAGTTAGCTCACGCAGACCCTATTGACGATACTTACTCAACTATCCTTTCAGCTTCTTTACGAGGCTGTCGTAAATCGCTAGATCCATGTCGCAAATTCACAGCCTGAAATGTATCCAGGCTGACAACTTCAATGCTGTTTTCAGACTTCTTTCAAAGTCTGAACACATCCCTGATACACATTGAAACGCCACTATTTTTATCGCGAAACACCTGTGTCCAAACGGGTGCCGTTGCCGACGATAGAGGGGTGAATGCAACAAGCGTGCTCAAACCGCCGACCGAATGTCATTTTTTCGTGAAAAGTGTGATGAACCTGTAAAAACCGCATAAGCACGGGGGTTTTACGCCATTTGGGTTGGGCTTGACGCCAGGGTGTTACCCAGGTTCGGTGGCACCTGAATCCTGTATCTGGGTAAAACGTTACCGGTTGACCCTTATCGGTGGGTAATCGGCGGATCCCTTTGAGGCACAGGTGGGTCATTTTGGTGCATCCCGTTGAGGCCCGGCCCAGCGTTGCTCCTCTGGGTTACTGCCTCTAAAGGGTGCATTTTTTTGCCCGACTGCCTCAAGGCCGCCAGCATTGCCCGTGAAGCCTTGGGCATTCGAAGGTATGCTGGGCACCTGTTACCGACCTGCCGAACGGAGTGCCACGTGTTCGCCTTAGATCAACGCCTGCAACAAGATACCTTGGCCATTGGGGACTTCCCGCTCTGTCGCCTGCTGCTGTCCAATGACGCGAATTACCCCTGGTTCATCCTGGTGCCACGCGTCAACGGTATCAGCGAAGTGTTTCAACTGGATGTCGCAGATCAACAAACCTTGTGGCAAGAAACGACGGCCTTGGCGCAGTTGCTCAACGAGGGTTTGGCGGCCGACAAGATGAACATCGGCGCGCTGGGTAACGTGGTCAGCCAGTTGCATGTGCATGTGATTGTGCGCAAGCGCGACGACGCCGCCTGGCCAGCCCCCGTGTGGGGCAAGCATCCAGCCCAGCCCTACACCGAAGAGCAGGTGGCCGCGATTCTCAGCCGATTGCGCGAGCTATTACCTGCCGACTTCACCTTTACCCAGGACTGAACCATGGACCTGCAAGAACGCGTTACCGACCTGGAAAGCCGCCTGGCCTTCCAGGACGACACCATTGAAACCCTCAACGACATCCTGGTTGCCCAGCAGCGGGCCGTCGAACGCCTGCAATTGCAGATGACTGCACTGCTCAAGCGCCAGGAAGAAATGGGCGGGCAGTTCGAGTCATCCGAAGAAGAAGCGCCGCCGCCCCACTATTGAATGTGCACGCAATAAAAAACCGCGACCCAGCCAAGGCTGGATCGCGGTTTTTTTTGCTGCGAAGGCTAGGAATCAGCGACGCGGCAGGGCAGCGATGACGTCTTCGGCTTGCAGGCCCTTGTCACGGTTCATCACCGAGAACTCCACGCGCTGGCCTTCGACCAGGACGCGATGGCCTTCGCCACGAATGGCTCGGAAGTGGACGAAGATATCGTCGCCCGAATCGCGGGAAATGAAGCCAAAGCCCTTGGAGGTGTTGAACCACTTGACGGTCCCGGTATCCCGGTTGGTCATGTCATAGTTTTGCGACGCGGCCGCTGGAGACGAGCGGTAGAAGCTGATGGCCAGGTGAAGAACGATGGCGACCACAGCAATCACCAGGCTGAGCAGGATGGCCGGATGGCCCCCGACTTCAGGCATGGGCGCCAGGAGGGTGAGGGTTTGTACGACAACAGTCAGCACCAGCAGCGCACTGACCAGGTTTTGCAGTTGATGACGCGTGCCTTTGTTCCAGTAAGGGATTACCGGTGCGAGCGTCAGGTTAAGAAGGCCGAACAAGGCCAGGTACAGGGCGTCGTGTTGTTCCAGATAGGGCAGGCTTTCAGGCTGCAGGCTCGGAATAAAGGACAGCAGCAACGCTGCAACGCCCGTTAGCAGGTGGACGATTTTCAACATTTTGGTTAACTCACGTTAAGACGGATCACAAGGAAGAGCTGACTGGCACGGTTCGCTTCTGAACAATGGGAGGCGTTGAGCACGTGCGCGGGTATCAGCCTATGTGACGTGCCGCAGGAATAAACGGCAGCCACACCGCGTCTATTTAACAGCAAAGGCTGTGCCTACTCAAATCAAGCATTTCGGGGTGTTGCCACGGCCAGGGCATTTCTGCGTCAAACGCTTGTCCTAGACAGGTGCGGGATTTTTCATTGGCATGCCGAGACTCTTCCCACAGGTAAACAGGCTTGCCAAGTCAGATCCCGTAGGCGGTGCGGGGCGATTTGCCGCATGTCGCTCGGGTGTGTCGGGCTGCACATGGCGCACTCTCTTGCTAGAGTGGAGCTGCACCTGATCAATGAATGCTCGTCAATTGAAGGGGAAACACATGGCAATCGATATTGGTATCAGTGAAGAAGACCGTAAATCCATCGTCGACGGACTTTCCCGCCTGCTTTCCGATACCTATGTTCTGTATCTGAAGACCCACAATTTCCATTGGAACGTCACAGGCCCCATGTTTCGTACGCTGCACCTGATGTTCGAGGAGCAGTACAACGAGCTGGCGCTGGCAGTGGACTCCATTGCCGAGCGTATCCGTGCCCTGGGCTTCCCGGCGCCGGGTGCCTATTCGATTTACGCGCGCCTGTCTTCCATCAAGGAAGAAGAGGGTGTGCCGAGCGCCGAAGAGATGATCAAGCAGTTGGTGGCCGGACAGGAAGCGGTCACGCGTACTGCGCGAGGTATCTTCCCATTGCTCGACAAAGTCAGTGATGAGCCGACGGCGGACCTCTTGACCCAGCGTATGCAGGTTCACGAGAAAACCGCGTGGATGCTGCGCTCCCTGCTCGAAAACCAGTAACGGTTAAACCCAGGCGGCGCCTTGGGCGCTGCCTGCTGGTTTCCCTGCGCTTCCTGGCGTTGTCCTACGACTAACTACTCCCCGTCTTCTGGCTGCTCTGCGCTGGCTGCTGTTTTATAGGCCCATCGTCCAATGGGAGAAACCTGTTGGCTGCTGTTTGGCAATGGAGTGTCAGGTGTATGTCACGTGGAGTGGGTAAGGGAGTGATGGAAGCCTGTGGTTTTCACAAGATAAAAGTTGACCCTTTTTCGAAGGGGTTTGATATGGGACTGGCCAAGCCACTGTCCCGGTCGGTCAGGCTCAATGGGTTTTCTACCTGCCTGCGGCTTGAACAGATCTATTGGAACATCCTGACGGAAATCGCCAGGCTCAATACCTGTTCGGTCAGTGCGTTGTTGTCCTATGTCGACCGGGAAGTGCATTTGCGTTACGGAGGCGTGAAGAACTTCAGTGGGCTGGTGAGGGTGGTGTGCGTGGTCCACGTGCTCAAAGGCCGGGGCGCCCTCACGTCCGAGGACACGCTCGCGCAGTAGTCCCGTGGTCGGCCCGTCATCCTGGCGGGCCGGGCCCTGGGCACAAAGCCGGCTGCGCTGTGTTGATTTACCAGATATAATCCCGCGCTTTGCTGCGCATGCCGGGGCTTTATGCACAGGGCAGGGCGTGGCGCTGTAACGATCTGATCGCCGAGACATCTCCATGCCCATGTACGACTATCAATGCGCTTCCTGTGGTCATCAGTTGGAAGCCATTCAGAAGATCAGCGCCGCGCCGCTGGTCGATTGCCCTGCCTGCCAGGCACCTGAGTTGAAGAAGATGTTGTCCATGCCGGGCTTCCGCCTGAGCGGCAGCGGCTGGTACGAGACCGATTTCAAGACCGGCGCCAAGAAGAACCTGGCGGGCGGCGACAAAGCAGACTGAGTTGAACTCTACGCGCAGGCTCCTGCATTATCCGTCCCCTGCTTAACTGTACGGTGACGAGGCAGGCCTGCCACCGAATTTCGAATTACGAGAAGTGAAACCACGACCATGATGCGCAGCCACTATTGCGGCCAACTGAACGAGACCCTGGAAGGTCAGGAAATCACCCTTTGCGGATGGGTTCACCGTCGCCGCGACCACGGCGGGGTGATCTTCCTCGATATCCGTGACCGTGATGGTCTGGCCCAGGTGGTGTTCGACCCGGACCGCGCCGAGAGTTTTGCCGCCGCCGACCGCGTGCGCAGCGAATACGTGGTGAAGATCACCGGCAAGGTACGCCTGCGTCCGGCCGGTGCCGTGAACAAGAACATGGCGTCCGGCGGCATCGAAGTGCTGGGCTATGAGCTGGAAGTGCTGAACGAGTCGGAAACCCCGCCGTTCCCACTCAACGAATACTCCGATGTGGGCGAAGAAACCCGCCTGCGCTACCGCTTCCTGGACCTGCGTCGTCCGGAAATGGCCGAGAAGCTGCGCCTGCGTTCGCGCATGACCACCAGCATCCGCCGCTTCCTTGACGAAAACGGCTTCCTGGACGTCGAAACGCCGATCCTCACCCGGGCCACCCCGGAAGGCGCGCGTGACTACCTGGTACCGAGCCGTACCCACGCCGGCAGCTTCTTCGCCTTGCCGCAATCGCCACAGCTGTTCAAGCAACTGCTGATGGTGGCCGGCTTCGACCGTTACTACCAGATCGCCAAGTGCTTCCGTGACGAAGACCTGCGCGCTGACCGTCAGCCGGAATTCACCCAGATCGACATCGAGACCAGCTTCCTCGATGAAACAGAGATCATGGGCCTGACCGAACAAATGATCCGCAACCTGTTCAAGGAAGTGCTGGGCCTGGAGTTCGGCGAATTCCCGCACATGACCTTCGAAGAAGCCATGCGCCGCTACGGTTCCGACAAGCCAGACCTGCGTAACCCGCTGGAACTGGTGGACGTGGCCGACCAGCTCAAGGACGTCGACTTCAAGGTGTTCAGCGGCCCGGCCAACGACCCTAAATGCCGTATCGCCGCCCTGCGCGTGCCTGGCGGCGCGAGCATGCCGCGCAAGCAGATCGACGACTACACCAAGTTCGTCGGCATCTACGGTGCCAAGGGCCTGGCGTACATCAAGGTCAACGAGCGCGCCAACGGCGTCGACGGCCTGCAATCGCCGATCGTGAAAAACATCCCTGAAGCCAACCTGAACACGATCCTTGATCGCGTCGGTGCGGTTGACGGCGACATCGTGTTCTTCGGCGCCGACAAGGCCAAGATCGTCAGTGAAGCCCTGGGCGCGCTGCGTATCAAGCTCGGTCACGACCTGAACCTGCTGACCTGCGAATGGGCACCGATGTGGGTTGTGGACTTCCCGATGTTCGAAGAGAACGACGACGGCAGCTTCAGCGCCTTGCACCACCCGTTCACTGCGCCGAAGTGCTCCCCGCAAGAGTTGGAAGCCAACCCTGCAGGCGCGCTGTCCCGTGCCTACGACATGGTGCTCAACGGTACTGAACTGGGTGGCGGCTCGATCCGTATCCACCGCAAAGAGATGCAACAAGCGGTCTTCCGCCTGCTGGGCATCAACGAAGCGGAACAGGAAGAGAAATTCGGCTTCCTGCTCGACGCCCTGAAATACGGCGCACCGCCGCACGGTGGTTTGGCGTTCGGCCTGGACCGTCTGGTAATGCTGATGACCGGCGCCCAGTCGATCCGTGAAGTGATCGCCTTCCCGAAAACCCAGAGCGCTGCGGACGTCATGACCCAGGCGCCAGGTGTGGTGGATGCCAAGGCCTTGCGCGAGTTGCACATCCGCCTGCGTGAGACGCCGAAGGCTGAGTAAGGCTGCTGCGTGAAAGCGCGATAAAGTGGTAGGCAGTCAACAAGGCGCATCTTCGGATGCGCCTTTGCGTTTAAAAGAGGGAAATCTCGCCTGGGGCGTAATGGCGTTCAGTTAAGGCTTTTTGTAGGAGCGAGCTTGCTCGCGAAAAACTCACAGGCGCCGCGTTCAATCAGGAAGCACGCGTTATCATTGACGTTTTTCGCGAGCAAGCTCGCTCCTACAGAGGGCGATATACGCTTAACTGAACGGCATTACGCCGGGAGGCGGGATTGATAAGGTTTCTAGAGAATTTCGGAGTTGTGTTATGGCTGGCCATTCCAAGTGGGCGAACATCAAGCACCGCAAAGAGCGTCAGGATGCCAAGAAGGGCAAGATCTTCACCAAGTGGATTCGCGAACTGACCGTCGCTGCCCGTCAGGGCGGCGGTGACCCAGGCTCCAACCCGCGTCTGCGCCTGGCGCTGGACAAGGCGTTGGGCGCCAACATGAGCCGCGACATCATTGATCGCGCCGTGGCCCGTGGCGCCGGTGCGGCCGATACTGACGACATGGTCGAGCTGACCTACGAAGGCTATGGCCCGGGCGGCGTGGCGGTGATGGTCGAATGCATGACCGACAACCGCAACCGTACCGCGGCAGCCGTACGCCATGCGTTCAGCAAATGCGGTGGCAACCTCGGCACGGATGGTTCGGTGGCCTACCTGTTTGAACGCAAGGGGCAGATCACCTTCGCACCGGGCACCGATGAAGACGCGCTGATGGAAGCTGCGATGGAAGCGGATGCCGATGACGTGGTCACCAACGAAGACGGCTCCATCGATGTGTTCACCTCGTTTGCCAGCTTCTACGCCGTGCGTAACGCCCTGGAAGCCGCTGGTTTCAACGGCACCGACGCGGAAATCGTGATGCTGCCGACCACCAGTGCCGAACTGGACCTGGACGGTGCGCAGAAGGTACTGAAGCTGCTGGACATGCTTGAAGACCTGGATGACGTGCAGAATGTGTATTCGAATGCCGACATCCCTGAGTCTGTGGCCGAACAGCTCACTTAAGAACGATGAATATCCACTGTGGGAGCTGGCTTGCCTGCGATAGCATCACCTCGATTTGACAGAAGCACCGAGGTGCCCGCATCGCAGGCAAGCCAGCTCCCACAGGGGTTCTATGCTGTTACACAAATGTGTGCCTGGCACATACCGTTGTAAATCCAACCCGCAGGCGTTATGACTTTAATCCTAGGTATCGACCCCGGTTCGCGCATCACCGGTTTTGGCGTGGTGCAGCAGACCCCGCGCGGCTGTGTGTACGTTGCCTCGGGCTGCATCCGCACCGGTGCCGGCGAGCTGGCCGAGCGGCTGCAGATCGTTTATCGCGGCGTGCGTGAAGTCATCCAGACCTACGGCCCGGTCACCATGGGCATCGAAAAAGTGTTCATGGCCAAGAATGCCGACTCGGCGTTGAAGCTTGGCCAAGCCCGTGGCGCCGCCATCGTGGCGGGTGCCGAGGAGGGCATGGAGATCGCTGAATACACCGCGACCCAGGTCAAGCAGGCCGTGGTCGGTACCGGTGGTGCCAATAAGGAGCAGGTGCAGATGATGGTGATGCACATGCTCAAGCTCACTTCAAAGCCGCAGATCGACGCCTCGGACGCCCTGGCCATCGCCATTTGCCATGCGCACACCCGTTCCAGCCTGCTGCCTCACGGCTTGGGCGCAGCACGTAGTCGTGGCGGGCGCCTGCGTCTCTGATAGCATCAGCGCAATCGTTATTTTTGCGGTCAGGCCTTGAACTGACCCCCAAGCTTTAAGGATCTGAACCGTGATTGGACGCTTGCGCGGCACCCTGGCTGAGAAACAGCCGCCGCACCTGATTCTGGATGTGAATGGGTTGGGTTATGAGCTGGAAGTGCCCATGACCACCCTGTATCGCCTGCCGTCGGTCGGCGAGCCGATAACCTTGCATACGCATTTGGTGGTGCGTGAAGACGCGCAACTACTCTATGGTTTCATCGGCAAGCGCGACCGCGATTTCTTCCGCGAGCTGATTCGTCTCAATGGCGTGGGGCCCAAATTGGCCCTGGCCTTGATGTCGAGCCTGGAAGTGGATGAATTGGTGCGTGCCGTATCCGCCCAGGACACCTCGGCCCTGACCAAGGTGCCGGGAGTGGGCAAGAAGACCGCCGAGCGCTTGCTGGTCGAGCTCAAGGACCGCTTCAAAGCCTGGGAGGTGGTACCGAGCATGTTCGCCCTGGTACCGAACCAGCCGGATATGCCGGCGGCCCAGGTTGCCAGCGCCGAAAGCGATGCGGTCAATGCGCTGATCTCCCTGGGCTACAAGCCCCAGGAAGCCAGCAAGGCCGTATCGGCCATCAAGGACAAGAACCTGAGCGCTGAAGACATGATTCGCCGTGCCCTGAAGGGAATGATTTAAGTGATTGAAGCCGATCGTCTGATCGCGGCCACCGGCCCGCGTGACCGTGAAGAAGTCCAGGACCGGGCCATCCGCCCGCTGAGCCTGGCCGAATACATCGGCCAGCCCACCGTGCGCGAGCAGATGGAGCTGTTTATCCAGGCCGCGCGCGGGCGCAGTGAGTCCCTGGACCACACCTTGATCTTCGGCCCGCCGGGGTTGGGCAAGACCACCCTGGCCAATATCATCGCCCAGGAAATGGGCGTGTCGATCAAGTCCACCTCCGGCCCGGTGCTGGAACGGCCGGGTGACCTGGCAGCGCTGCTGACCAATCTTGAACCCCATGACGTGCTGTTTATCGACGAAATCCATCGCTTGTCGCCGATTGTCGAGGAAGTGCTGTACCCGGCCATGGAAGACTTCCAGCTCGACATCATGATCGGCGAAGGCCCGGCGGCCCGCTCGATCAAGCTCGACCTGCCGCCATTCACCCTGGTGGGCGCGACCACCCGTGCGGGCATGCTGACCAACCCGCTGCGAGACCGTTTCGGTATTGTTCAACGTCTAGAGTTCTATAGCACCGCCGATCTGGCGACCATTGTCAGCCGTTCGGCGAGTATCCTTGGCTTGCCCCTGGACCCGGAAGGCGCCTTTGAAATCGCTCGACGTGCTCGTGGCACGCCGCGAATCGCCAACCGCCTGCTGCGCCGCGTGCGCGACTTTGCCGAGGTGCGCGCCAAGGGCCACATCACCAAGGCCGTGGCGGACTTGGCCTTGAACCTGCTGGATGTGGACGAGCATGGCTTCGATCACCAGGATCGACGCCTACTTTTGACCATGATCGAGAAATTCGACGGTGGCCCGGTCGGCGTGGACAGCCTGGCCGCAGCCATCAGTGAAGAACGCCATACCATTGAGGATGTGCTGGAGCCGTACCTGATCCAGCAGGGCTACATCATGCGAACCCCGCGTGGCAGGGTGGTGACGCGTCATGCTTACCTGCACTTTGGGCTAAACATTCCGTCACGATTGGGAGAGATGCCCGTGGTAGACGAATTCCTCGATGCAGTAGACGATTAAAAAATTGCAGGAGCGAGCTTGCTCGCGAAAAACGCCAACGATAATGCGGTATGTCTGGTTATACGTGGCGCGCTCAGGTTCTTCGCGAGCGAGCTCGCTCCTACAGGGTATTTGTCATGTGGGGTGATTTATCCGAGCTTTGTGCTGTCCCAGTGTCTGGCGTCGTCATTTGAAAGCGTTCAGGAATGAAAAAACAGTTGCCCAGCCAATTGGCAACCTGAGGAGTAAGCACTAGAGTATGCGCGCGCAAAACGGGGATCAGTCGTTCGCACATCGCTGTCGCGTTTATTACGAGGACACCGATGCCGGCGGCATCGTTTATTACGTCAATTACCTGAAATTCATGGAACGGGCTCGAACCGAGCGGCTGCGGGAGTTGGGTTTTGCCCAGTCCGAGCTGGTAGGCGAGGACCTGTTATTCGTCGTGCATTCCAGCGAGGCGCGTTACCACGCACCGGCGCGACTGGACGACGAATTGCTGGTCAGTGCCGAAGTCATCGAATTGAACCGTGCCAGCCTGCGTTTCAAACAGCAGGTCAGGCGGGCCACGGATGCAACGCTGCTCTGTGAGGGGCAGTTCCTGGTGGCGTGTGTGCGCACCAACAGCTTGAAACCTCGGGCCATTCCCGAAACTCTACGTGCGGCCTTTGCCGCCGTGAGCGGCGCGGGTCAACAATCAAAGCAGGAGATTTAGCGTGGAACCTACCGTCGTCGACCATTCCTCCATGTGGAGCCTGGTCAGCAATGCCAGTGTCGTGGTTCAACTGGTCATGCTGACCCTGGTAGCCGCATCGGTTACCTCTTGGGTCATGATTTTTCAGCGCAGCAACATGCTGCGTGCCGGTCGACGTGCCCTGGAGAGCTTTGAAGAGCGCTTCTGGTCGGGTATCGACCTGTCCAAGCTGTACCGCCAGGCCGGCAGCAACCCGGACCCGGACTCGGGCGTCGAGCAGATCTTCCGTGCCGGCTTCAAGGAATTCTCCCGTCTGCGCCAGCAGCCTGGTGTAGACCCGGAAGCGGTGATGGAAGGCGTGGCCCGTGCCATGCGCGTGGCCATCTCCCGCGAAGAAGAGAAACTTGAGCAGGGCCTGCCGTTCCTCGCCACCGTGGGTTCCGTCAGCCCGTACATCGGCCTGTTCGGTACCGTATGGGGCATCATGAACTCCTTCCGCGGCCTGGCCCAGGCGCAGCAAGCCACACTGGCCACCGTGGCCCCGGGTATTGCCGAAGCCTTGATCGCCACCGCGATCGGCCTGTTCGCCGCTATCCCCGCAGTAATCGCCTACAACCGTTTTGCCGCCACCAGCGAAACCTTGATCGGCCGTTACTACACCTTCGCCGATGAATTCCAGGCGATCCTGCACCGTAAAGTGCACACCAGCGAAGAATAAGCAGGTAATTCCCAATGGCTTTAATCGCTCGAGCTCGCAAAAAGCGCAAGCCGGTCGCCGAGATGAACGTAGTGCCCTACATCGACGTGATGCTGGTACTGCTGGTGATCTTCATGGTGACCGCGCCGATGCTCAACCAGGGCGTGAAGGTTGATCTGCCCAAGGTTTCCAGTGAAGCCTTGCCGCAGGACAACAACACTCAGGTCCTGACCATTTCGATCAAGGCTGACAAGACCTATTACTGGAACCTTGGCAGCGAAGTCGACACGCAAAAGCAGCAGGACAAGGCCCTGACCTTGCCGGCCATGACCGATGCGGTGACCAAGATCATTCGCTCCGGCAACGAAGGCGGCAAGCACACCCAGGTGTTTATCCGGGGCGACAAATCGGTCGACTACGGCTCCGTCATGGGTGCCATGGGCGGGCTGCAGAAGGCCGGCGTCGGTAACGTTGGCTTGATTACCGAGGCGCCCTGATGCAGCAACAGCGAGAGCCGTCCGCCTCGGAAAGCTACTTCTGGCCTGGCGTGTGGGCAATTGCCCTGCACGTCCTGGTGTTCGGCATGCTGTTCGTCAGCTTTGCCATGACGCCGGACCTGCCGCCAGCCAAGCCGATCGTGCAGGCGACCCTGTATCAGCTGAAATCGAAAAGCCAGGCCACCACCCAGACCAATCAGAAGATTGCGGGTGAGGCCCAGAAGTCGGCCGCGCGCCAGACTGAAGTCGAGCAGATGGAACAGAAGAAGGTCGAGCAGGAAGCGGTGAAGGCTGCTGCGGAACAAAAGAAAGAAGAGGCGGCTCAAAAGGCCGAGGAATCGAAAAAGGCTGACGAAGCCAAGAAGGCCGACGAGGCGAAAAAGGCTGATGAAGCCAAGAAAGCCGAGAAAGCTGCCGAAGCGAAAAAGGCCGAAGAGAAACAATTGGCTGATATAGCCAAGAAGAAATCGGAAGAAGAAGCCAAGAAGGCTGCCGAAGAAGAGGCCAAGAAAAAGGCCGCTGAAGAAGCCAAGAAAAAGATCGTCGAAGACGCGAAGAAGAAAGCCGCCGAAGACGCCAAGAAAAAAGCTGAAGCAGACGAGGCGAAGAAGAAAGTCGCCGACGAAGCGAAGAAGAAAGCTGCCGCCGACGCCTCCAAGAAGAAGGCCCAGGAAGCAGCGCGCAAATCCGCCGAAGAGAAAAAGGCCCAGGCCCTGGCAGATTTGCTTTCCGACACGCCGCAGCGTCAGCAAGCCTTGGCCGATGAGCGTGGCGATGAAGTCGCGGGCAGTTTCGACGACCTGATACGGGCGAGGGCAGCAGAAGGTTGGACACGTCCACCTTCGGCACGTAAAGGCATGACAGTAGTGCTGCAGATCGGCATGTTGCCGGACGGTACGGTGACTTCGGTCAGCGTGGCCAAGTCCAGTGGTGACGGTTCGTTCGACAGTTCGGCGGTTGCCGCGGTCAAGAACATTGGCCGGTTGACCGAGATGCAGGGAATGAAACCAAGTGACTTCGCTCCCTATCGTTCATTCAAGATGACATTCACACCTGAGGATCTAGCCTTGTGAGAAACCTTCTTCGAGGAATGCTTGTCGTTATTTGCTGTATGGCAGGGATAGCGGCGGCAGATGAAAAGAACATCCTGGTAACCAGCGGCAGTGATCGGGCCACCCCGATTGCAGTCGTGCCGTTCGGTTGGCAGGGCGGCAGCGTGCTGCCGGACGACATGGCCCAGATCGTCAGCGACGACCTGCGTAACTCCGGTTACTACGCGCCGATTCCAAAAGGCAACATGATCAGCCAGCCAACCCAGGCCAGCGAAGTCATCTTCCGTGACTGGAAGGCGGTCGGTGCCCAGTACCTCATGGTCGGCAGCATCACGCCGGCCGGCGGTCGCCTGCAGATCCAGTACACGTTGTTCAACGTGGCCACCGAGCAGCAGGTTCTGACCGGCAGCGTATCGGGTACCGCCGAGCAACTGCGCGACATGGCTCACTACATCTCGGACCAGTCGTTTGAAAAACTCACCGGTATCAAAGGGGCGTTCTCGACGCGCCTGCTGTATGTCACGGCTGAGCGTTTCTCTGTAGACAACACCCGCTACACCCTGCAGCGTTCGGACTATGACGGTGCACGTGCAGTGACTTTGCTGCAGTCCCGTGAGCCAATCCTGTCGCCGCGCTTTGCGCCGGACGGCAAGCGTATTGCCTACGTATCGTTCGAACAGCGTCGCCCGCGTATCTTTGTGCAGCACATCGATACTGGCCGTCGTGAGCAGATCACCAACTTCGAAGGCCTCAACGGTGCGCCAGCCTGGTCGCCGGATGGTTCACGCCTGGCTTTCGTGCTGTCCAAGGACGGCAACCCGGATATCTACGTGATGAACATGGCCTCGCGTCAGCTCTCGCGCGTGACCAGCGGCCCGGGCATCAACACCGAACCGTTCTGGGGTAAGGATGGTTCGACCATCTACTTCACCTCCGACCGTGGCGGCAAGCCTCAGGTCTACAAGGCAAATGTGAACGGCGGCGGTGCGGAACGTGTGACCTTTATTGGTAACTACAACGCCAACCCCAAGCTTTCGGCCGATGAAAAGACGTTGGTGATGATTCACCGTCAGGATGGTTTCACTAATTTCCGGGTTGCGGCCCAGGATTTGCAGCGCGGAACCGTAAAAATCCTTACAGATACCAACCTTGATGAGTCAGCCACTGTTGCGCCCAACGGCACCATGGTAATCTACGCCACCCGCCAGCAGGGCCGGGGAGTCTTGATGCTCGTGTCCATCAATGGACGCGTAAGGCTCCCACTTCCTACCGCACAAGGCGAAGTCAGAGAACCATCCTGGTCCCCTTACCTGAACTGACGCGGCGCTACAAAAAGAAGTACTTAACACACTGGGGTTCATTAGGAGTTTCACGATGGAAATGCTGAAGTTTGGTAAGTTTGCTGCTCTGGCTCTGGCTCTGTCCGTAGCCGTTGGTTGCTCCTCTAAAGGCGGCGACAATGCCGGTGAAGGCGCAGCTGTTGATCCAAACGCTGGTTACGGCGCCAACACTGGTGCGGTCGACGGCTCCCTGAGCGAAGAAGCTGCTCTGCGCGCTATCACCACTTTCTACTTCGAATACGACAGTTCGGACCTGAAGCCAGAAGCCATGCGCGCTCTGGACGTTCACGCCAAGGACCTGAAAGCTAACGGCGCTCGCGTTGTTCTGGAAGGTAACACTGACGCCCGTGGTACTCGTGAGTACAACATGGCTCTGGGCGAGCGTCGTGCGAAAGCCGTTCAGCGCTACCTGGTACTGCAAGGTGTTGCTCCAGGCCAACTGGAACTGGTTTCCTACGGTAAAGAGCGTCCAGTTGCAACTGGCAACGACGAACAGTCGTGGGCTCAGAACCGTCGCGTCGAACTGCGTAAGTAATTCGTCATGCGAACGTGCCGTCGTGCTCTAACTGTATTGGCTCTCAGCGTCGCACCGCTTGCGGTGTGGGCTGCGGTTCCTGTAACGGATAGCAACTCAGGCTATAACAATAGCGGGAGCAGTTATCCGCCAGCAGGTTATGGCACGAACGGCGCCTATGCGGGGGGAGCGGCTACGTCCGCTCCCTCGGCACAGGGCGAGCTGTTCAACCAGCTGCAACGCATGCAGGATCAATTGGCGCAGCAACAAGGCACCATTGAAGTTCTGCAAAATGAAGTGCGTCAGCTGAAGCAAGAAGGCCTGGAGCGATACCAGGATCTTGATCGTCGTATTGGAGCCGGTGTTGCACCTGCCGCTACTCCTGATAATTCTTCTGCCGGTGGCGCACCCAGTGCCGCTGCCGGTAGCGCCGCAGCGGAGGTCGCTGCTGCCGCCCCTGCTGCGAGCAGCGAGCCGGGTGATCCAGCGAAGGAAAAACTGTATTACGATGCAGCCTTCGACCTGATCAAGGCCAAGGACTTTGATAAAGCCAGCCAGGCTTTTACCGCTTTCCTGCGCAAATACCCTAACAGCCAGTACGCGGGCAATGCCCAGTACTGGTTGGGTGAGGTCAACCTGGCAAAGGGTGATTTGCAAGCGGCGGGCCAGGCTTTTGCCAAGGTCAGCCAGCTGTACCCCAAGCATGCCAAGGTTCCGGATTCGCTGTACAAACTCGCTGATGTAGAACGCCGCCTGGGTCATACTGACAAGGTCAAAGGCATTCTGCAGCAGGTGGTTGCCCAGTATCCGGGTACCTCCGCGGCGCAGTTGGCCCAGCGGGACCTGCAACGCTTGTAAGCCATGCAGCCCGTTTAGAAGAAACCCGCGCTTGTCGCGGGTTTTTTCGTTAGAATCCACGCCCTTTTATGAAACACGCTTCCTGGGGTTGACGCGTTGGCGCAATCCCTTGAAGTGCCTGACGGAGGCGGACAGCCTGTTTAGCTGTTACGCCCGTGGCGACTATGCAAGACACATTACGTATTACCGAAGTCTTTTACTCGTTGCAGGGTGAAACGCGCACTGCTGGCCTGCCCACTGTCTTTGTACGGTTGACCGGCTGCCCATTGCGCTGCCAATACTGTGACAGCGCCTACGCCTTCAGTGGCGGCACCGTGCGCACCCTCGACGACATCCTGGAACAGGTTGCCAGCTACCGGCCACGCTACGTCTGCGTGACGGGCGGCGAGCCCTTGGCGCAACCCAACGCCATCCCATTGCTCAAGCAACTGTGTGATGCCGGCTACGAGGTTTCACTGGAAACGAGCGGCGCCCTGGACATCTCTGCGGTCGATTCGCGCGTCAGCCGCGTCGTCGACCTCAAGACCCCGGACTCCAAGGAAGTCCACCGCAACCGCTACGAGAACATCGACTTGCTGACGGCCAACGATCAGGTCAAGTTCGTCATCTGTTCTCGCGACGATTACGACTGGGCCACTTCCAAGCTGATCCAGTATGGCCTGGAGCGCCGTGCGGGCGAGGTACTGTTCTCGCCCAGCCACCACGACCTGAATGCGCGGGAGCTGGCCGACTGGGTAGTGGCGGACAACCTGCCGGTGCGCCTGCAATTGCAGCTACACAAGTACCTGTGGAACGACGAGCCAGGGCGCTGATCAGGCGGCTGCGAGAGGCGTTCTACCCACCGAATTACCGTTCAAATGCGTTTTTTCTGATTTATTTAAAATAAGGTGTTGAATAATCCTTAGAAATCAGTATTATACGCGCCACCACACAGCGGGTCGTTAGCTCAGTTGGTAGAGCAGTTGGCTTTTAACCAATTGGTCGTAGGTTCGAATCCCACACGACCCACCATTTTCAAAGCGGATGTGTGTTAAGTAGGGCGGAGTTGAGCAGTATCTACTCGATCGACATGCAGCCGTCTGCGGCAAACAGTAGTTTTGTTGTCGCATGATGTCAATGTGCAACGGCTTTTCGTTGCACATGCCGGGGTATAGCGCAGTCCGGTAGCGCGCCTGCTTTGGGAGCAGGATGTCGGGAGTTCGAATCCCCCTACCCCGACCATTTCCGCTGAAAAAGACGCCTTTTAGGCGTCTTTTTTTTGCCTTTTTTTTGTGCGTTCATATTTTTTGCGCGCAGATGCCTCTACCAACGCGATGTTGGCATGCGCGATACGTGCTTGTAAGCAGTAGGGCGCTGCTGCTCCGCCGGCGCGCTTAACCCTGATCGGTTGTCATGGTGATAATTTGGTTGGTCTCGCTAACTCAGCACTCGAATACCCTGATGCCACGCTTGGCCTTCTGATTGCAGAAGACATGAGAGCAGCTAGGGTATTCATTTCTGCAGGCGGATGTTCCTGATCGCGCTGAGGTTCCTGTATTTCACCAAAGTAATTGGCTACGTGATTCAAAGCTTGCTTAAGCGTTGGATTCGTCGACAGTTCCATGGCTATGGCTATTTCTTCCAAGGCTTTGGAAGAGGGCAGCTTCACAGTCGGTCTATCTAGCCTTCTGACCGTCCCATGTGATCGTGATGACGCTCCGCTCGTGTCTTCGCGCCGGATACGTCTTAATGCCCCTTGCATCACGCTACGCTCATGCAGGACCGTGCGCATGTGGCTGTAGTCGACCTCGACATAGCTCATCGTCGTCGCGATGTTTGAATGATTCAGCAGGTTTTTCGTGAGATGAATATTTCGATCTGGTTCTTTCATCAGATCTGTGGCCAAGGTATGACGAAAACGATGGGGGGTGATTCGGGCTCCAAATTTTTGGGTCAGCTTACGGTACATTGCTTCGACCTGATCCGATGTCATTACTCGCCCACGGTAATGCATTGAAAAACGGTTTACGTTGAACAATTGATCATCTGGGGTGAAGCCAGCGCGCTTCGCTTTATCCAAAATTAGTTTTAGGTGGGGCGCGAGACCTTCCATGATGGGCACAGAGAACTCTCGATGTGTTTTTTCCGTTTCACCACGGATTAGAATCATCTGCTTATCAAGATCGACGTCTTTGTAGCGCAAATGCAATAAAGCATTCAGTCGTATGCCGGTGTAGTAGAAAACCTCGAATACAGCAAGCCAAAACCAAGCGGGTGTGACTTGGCTGCGCTCATTTGTGCAGCGCTCTTGTGCCTCTAGCGTGTCGAGCCAATTCCGAGATCTTTGAATTAAATTTGCATCGAGTATTTTGCTAGGGCGTTTTGGGGGAATTACACAGGTTTCTATGAATGGGTTGACCGTCGTATGTTTAAGCATTTCGTGCTTTATCGCATATTTCCATACAGTACGAAGGTGACTCGAATAAGTATTCCAACTGCGTTTTGCCTTACCATTTGCCAGAAACTCCTTTCGCCACGCGAGGATCGACCGATGATCAATCTGTTCGATTGGGGTGGTCCCAAAATGTGCGAGCATCGCTTTGGTTGAGGATAGATAAGTCTTTGCAGATGCAGGTCGAAGGTCACGCGCAAAGATGTATTCCTCCGTAAGTAGCAAGGCGGTGGTCATTGTTGGGACTCCATTGATTCTAATTTTAAAGAAAGGCTTGCGTTATCGAGAGGTACTTCTGAGAAAATCGTGAGGGGGTCCAATAGTAAGTAACCCTTCAGCTGTTTTGATTTGCGAGGGCCGATTACGTCGCAGTTCCAGATATTCAGGCTCTTCAGGGTTTTACGATGAAGTTTTTGCTTCTCGAAACTTCGTTGAACCAACTGCCAAGCGTTGACTTGCTGTGCTTTGGCTTGCTGTTCAATGTGGGGGAACTCAAGGACGTAGCGCTTGAATATTCCTGGCGTCACCAACATAGCGGTCCCGGCTACTGTATGGACCAGTGCTTTGGTGTCGTTAATAATGATTTTTCGAGAGGCGATCCCTTGTTTAAGCCATTCAACGAATCCCTGGCCGAGCTCGGTGTTGCTGGGCATTGAAATGACTTCTTTATCAGTTGGTGAAGGCACGCCTCCTGGGTTAGGAGAGTGAAGGGGCTCGCTATCATCCGGTTTCGCCGACACGCTCTGTATTGGTGACAAGGGGCTGTTTTGGGTTTCCTCTAGTGGCTCATTGACATTATTTAGTAGTGCCAATAGCGCGTCAAATTCAGCTGGATCATTCGAAGGGCGCTGTGGTGTATCAGCGGATGCCGTTGGTGACGGCGTTAATGGCGCTGGAGCAGCATTAGCTTCAGTCGCTTTAGGTGAGCTTTTCACTGGAGCAGCGCTGGGACTTTGCGCCTCAAGCTCATCCACTGCATTGCCAGCCTCAACCTCAAGGGTGCCTGCGTAAACGGTGGGCCGTTCGTTGGGATCACTCCAAATCAGTGAGGGTGAAAGCTTGAGCAGGGTGAAGGTATTTCGCCAGCCGCGACCGTTGTCGATTGTTGCTTTCCAGATGGCCTTATCCTGGGCATTGGTCTGGATAACACCCTGGTCCTGCAGCATGTTGAAGAAGGGCGCGTTCGAACTGGGTACGCCTTCAACGCCTTGGGTCAGCAAGTAAGCGCGTAGTTGATCGGCAATCGGTTTGCTGACGAGCCATAGAGCCTCTTGTGTCAGCCACCCATCTGAGGGGCCATCAGGCTGATTCAGCTTGAACGTGTCACGCACCAGGTAGCGCAAACCGTCCGCCAGTTGACGTTGCAAGGACTGTTTTGGCGCTGACAACGCACGAGCAGGGTTACCGCCGAGCTCCTGCGCGACCGAGGCTTGGTCGGCCTTGACCACAATCTCGCCCAATATGCCGGCGTGCTCATACTGGCCGGCCAGCACAAAGATCAGTTGCGACCAGGCTTCGGGGAACCCGCTGAGCCAGTCCAGGATTTCCGAGGAAAGGATCTGCGCGTAGATCAGTGCGGCAGCGGCCCCGTGCAATTGGTAGTTGCGTCCTTTCACATAGCGAAAGCGATAAGGGCGGTTGATTGGGCCATGCCATGGGTGCCAGGTTTTACCTCCCTCCAGTTCGATGTGCACGTCGACGGCAATCTTGCCGAGGTCGTGAATCAGAGCGCCATAAGCAGCTGCGGCCGTCCACGCTTCGGCCTGGGCCGATTGAGACTCCGGAGGTGCGCCGATGGGTAGGAGGTAGGTCTGTCGAATCTTCAGCGCATAGGCGACGATCTCTAAGCCGTGATCAAGCATCCCGCCTGGGTGTGCATGGTGGTGGTTCTGCGAGGCAGGGAGCTGCTGGACCAACTCTGCGTAGCGCTCCAGTGGGCGCCGATAGAGCTCCACAAACTGTGAGCGTGATAACGAAGCACGCTGCCAGATGTTCTCCAGCAATTTTTGACGCCGTGGGGTCGCCAGCAGATCCTGTCCCTGGGCAGGTTTCAGAAAACCGTTTGGTGAAGGGGCGGCAGCAGGCAAGGGTTTGCTGCGGCGGAAAAATGAGAACATCACCAGCTCCATCAATGAATCATGGACTGGCTTTTCCGCTATCTGGTGGGTTTACTTCAATGGGAAAAGGTCACCGGCTGCGTTAGGGTATTTCGAGAGGCGTTACGCCATCAGTGTGACGCTCCATGTGATTTCGCCTGCGCAGAACAGTTGCACGACGAGGTTCCGAACCCTTTTTTTATTGAGTGTCGCTCCATGAGTTGCAACGAACAGCAGGTGAGGGCGACGACCTTTTTGCGTAGCAAGCCCTTTCGGGTAGGGCTTTTACCCTTGTGAACCATTCCATTCGCTTTTAGAGACCATTTACCCTTTTGGGCCATTTGGCGGTGGGTGGGGGTAGGGCGTCCGCGAACTCATGACGGCGCACCCGTTTATCCATTGGCCTTGCGGCAGCGCGAAATCAGGATTATAAATAATGTCAAAGCGCCTCCAGTTTAAGGAGGGCTAGGAGAAGCATGATGACCGCATACACCTCACAGACCGTTGCAAGCCGCTTGGGCTATAGCCTTGGTCGTGTGGTGCGCTTCTTTCTGCATGATTCGAATCTAGTGCTTCGTTGGTTCAAACGGCTGACGTTGTTATCAGTAGTGCTTTTTTTCTCGGTACCACTGTTCAACTGGATAATTGGCCTGTTGACTGCAGTAGCTTTCATCGCGACTACCGCGCTGATCATGGCTAAGGTTGATAATCAAGAGACTGTTAATGTTCAAAGCAAGTCTCAGAGTCTCTGGGATCGGAATGGTCCAAACAGTTTGTGGCGTCGTGAAGACGAAAGCCAAAAGTGGTGAGGCATGAAGTGTTGTGCATTGTCTACATCCCTCACTTTGTAATTTTGCTTTCTGCTGTTTGACCAACTTTCTCTCCAGCACCTCGAACGGCTAGTGTTCCACTCGTAAGTCCCTCTAGCGCCTTACCTGCACTAATACCCGCCCATCCAAGTGCTCCTATCCAGAACAACGGTAGGATGATAAACATCGAACCCATCACGAAATTCAGGATTGCATCCTGAGTCGTAGCGTTCAATCCCATGACAGGGTCAAATGACAAATGGGGTGAGCCTGCTCCATACAGGGCGTCCAGGATAGTTGTATCTACCCACCGTGCCAGTTGAAACCAAAAGTCCACGAAGATCAGCGCAAAAAATACCACTGTCATGGTCATTGCTACTTTCAACTGATAAGCGCCGACGATCAGTACCAGCGGGATACAAATCACCATCGCCATCTTCAAGAACGCCATGACCATTGGTAGCGCCTGACGAACCATGTCCATGGCAGGGAAGTAGGCCATGGATCCCAGTGCAACTCCAAGAGTGCCGGCTGCCCGAGCTGCGCCATTCCACACCGTCCCGTTAATTTGCCCACCGTAGTCCGTATAAACATCTCCTTTCACCTGGTTCGACGGTGAGACCAGTTGCCGAACAAGCGAGTCGGTTACTTCGTCCTGGGACAACCACTTCGCCCAACCAAGCATTTTTGTCATGAGGTCAGGTGATACCTGATCTTTGATACGATCTCGTAAGCCTACTCCGCTATCGGACCACCATTGTTTACAGGTTGGATATCCTCCACCTCCGCTAACCTGAGGCAACCCCACATCACGCGAAGCACTGTATGGCCAGGAAGTTCTGGGAGTCTTGGAGTAGTCTGTGTCGTAGTAGCCCGAGGTGTTCAGCAAGAAGTGGGAGCCGATCCAACTAAGGTCCTGCAAGAACTGGGGGTCATTGGCTTTCGTGCCCACATCTGGTTGACGCATGAAAAGTCGGGCGCGTGAAGGTCCGTAACAGTCGTGGGTAAAGTCGCCGATCTCCTGGGCCAGCAACGGGTTATTGATCTTGGTGTTGTTTACGTCCATTCGCATCTGTCGCAGATCGGTCCCGCAAGGTATGGCTGCGACCGCACCACTGGTCAACCCTTTTGACAACGCATGCATAAACGCCCACCACATTGGCATCTGCGCACTCTTTCCAGCCAGAGAGCTAAATGTCGTGTTCCAGCCGGTGTCAGCTGGTTTGGGTAAGTTGTACTGGCATTGCTGGGCTCTACTTTGATCGAACGCCAAGGTATCGAAACTCACATTGACGGCAGGGACTGCGAAGAATGCGACGACGACGTAACCAACATAGATGTTGGTCTCGATCCGGGCCAGTGAAAGCACGCCTTTGTTACCCTCATCAGCCCCTTCACCACGGACCTTGAGCCATTCTCGAATCACGATTATGCAGAAGGGCAGGGCGAACAGACCGGTATCCGAAATCATGTCCCAGATGCCGTTGTTGATGATCCAGCCCACCAGGGTGAGGTAGTACTCCAGATAGTCATTGGTGTAGAGGGTCACTGGACACCTCCTGCTTGATACAGCACTTTGCTCATCTCAACCATGGCAAACAATAAAACCACCATGACCTCGATCTTCAGCAACCCTTTGCGCCTCGATTGCGTCAAACGAGCCTTGAGCTTGAGCCAGGCAACCGTCAACGCGATATAAAGCATCAGTCGCCAGGTGAAGAGCGGCCAGTAGTTTTCGACACGCCATGCTTGCCATTGCTCAGCACTGTCGAACACGCTCATCAATACGGCGCTGAGTAGCACTACGAGGGCGGTAGTAACAAGTAGAGTGCCTAGCACAAGTAGAATGCCCCACCCGACACGTCTAGTCAGTGAGCGGTTGGGGGCGGCGACAGGATCTTGAATATCAGTCATTGCCTACACCTCACTATTTGCTCTTGGCAGGTGATTGCAACTGATTCAGGCGATCCGTTTCTGGATCTCCTGGAAATACGCCGCGTGAGTCTTCGGCCCGAGCTTTGCCGCGTTCAATGATGGTCAGTGGTGAGTTCTTCGCGAGCTGCTGACGCATGTCCAGCTCCATCTTCAGGTTGCCAATTTCCTGTTGCAGCGACGAGCTCTGCTGACCGACTGCCTGCACGGCCAGGTCGTTAGCCGCGACGTTTGGTTCTCGGCTACCTGCCATCAAGGTACGTTGAAGGGTCAACGCTTTCTCCAGTACGTCGGACAGCGCGACTTCGGAGGCAAGTCTGCGAGCGAGTACGTCTTGATCTCGCTCATCCTTGAGAGCCGCCACAACACCACGGGTGATGGGCAGAGAGTTGCTACTTGCAGCCTCAAGGTTCTCGACCGATAGACTTTTTCTTCCAGTCAGCAGCTCCTGCAGTGCTTTAAGCTTAGTGTCGTATGTTTCCTGGATCAGCGGCGTGAGGCCTACACCTGCTGCTGTCACCGTTTTAGGGCAACTGTCACAGGTTTGTTGTTGCTGTTCTCCCAGCACGCGATTGGCGAATGTGGTCGCTTCTTGGGGCGATGACCAGACATTGCAGACCATGCCGTTGTTGCAGCTGTCTTTGCTGATCGTGCCGGTATCGCCGGCCGTGCGTTTGTTCAGCAGGTTGTAACCCGCTTTGGTGACGTCACCGACAATGCGGATTGGCTTCTGGCCGGAACCTCCTGCTCGATCACCCCCAACCCAGGTGACGCCATCGTTGCCACCTTTCTTTTCGACCTGCTCCACAGCCGACACTGCGTCCGTGTTGGACGTCAGCGCCTGGCTCATTGCTTGACCTTCAGCAAGCTTGCCCCAGCCCATTTGATTGCCGGCGATATCCGCCATTTTTTCGCCAATGGCCCTGCAGGTGCCTTTGGACCGGTCAAAGTCCAACCGAGCCTGCAAGATGCCATTCGTGATGAGGTTGTACAGCGCTGGGTTTGCGCGTTGGAGGATCAAGGCTGGCAGCGAGGCGACGGCGCTGGTGGCGTTCTGCACCACCGAGCTCATGATGTTCTGGAATCCAGAGGTGGCACCATTCAACTGGTTTTGCAGGGTGTTGCTCATGCTCATGTTTCCGCAGACCAGGTTGTTGTTCCAGCCACCGCCGACGGAAATACTGTCCATATTGCCGGCGCTCCCCATGGTCACGGCGTTCCCCCCGCCGATGTTGTAGAGCACGTCGTCACCAATGACGCTGCCAGAGGAGGAGACGTTGATTGGGTCAGCAGATTGCGCTACTGCGCTGCTAAAACAGCAGATGAGGCAGATCGCCAAGGGGGTGAGTTTCATGTAGTGCTCCAGTCGCTGAAGTTCATTGGAAGTCCGTACTGCCGAGGAAAGTCTGGCCACGACGTTGGCAGCACGAATACGGGCGCCAAAGCGCCCAGGCGTAGCCACCGTCCTGGGCATCGATGTTGGGTCCGATGGTGGGAAATGTTGCGCAGGTGGGATTGAGCACCGGGGTCAGTTCCTGCCATTTGCCGGTGGAGGCGTCACCTTCGCGCAGTGGTCCCGCTGGCCAGTAACCTGGATAGGGAAGGGCGAGCATCGGCAGGTAGACGTGAACTTGACCGAGGCGAGTGGTCACATCGCCTGCACGTTGTGCAATGACGGCACCGGTCTTGTAGTCATCGGTCTGGTTGAGAAAGCCGCTACGGGGGTAGACATTCCCCCAACTGCTTGCAGTGAGCAGGCTACCGACCTCACGCATCCCTGGGATAAGCGCCTCGGGGTATACAGCTTCAGGTACGCCGTACCGCCAGGCTATGGGGTCCAGGGTGCTAAGGAAGTAGGGGACTAGTGGTAACGTTGCGCCTTTGCAGACATAGCCAGAGGCGCTGGCGAACTGACTCAGTGCCGCACCACCAGGATGGCCGATCACATCGGCTTCCTTGAACTTGATCATGTTGTTTTCGGCGACGTGGTTGGTGGTGCCATCGTTACCTGCTTGAGCCATCGGGTTAGGTGTGCCGAGAGGCGACATCTCTATCCAGGGGTTCATCCCCGTATTTGAGTATGCAGACACCACGGCGTCCGGGACGTAGTGACGAACCTTGGTCGAAGTTTTGACCTTGCAGCCGAAGGGTGTGCAGAGCAGCCAATAGCAAATGCCGACGACTTTGTATTCCAGACAGGTCGGCGACAGCGTCGAAGCAATGATTGTGGCCGAAGTGATCGCAGCTGATGCGCTGAAGGACAAGCTGAAGGCGATGGCCAGTGACAGTGGGCGGATCGCTAAGCGTGAGCGTCTCATCGTGACAGGCTCCTAGCTCGATCAATCTGCGCTATGGCTTTTGCCACGTCCGCCTCCCCGTACACAACGTAGTGGCGGTCGACGACAACTGCGGGGATTTTTTCAACCCCCACACTCCAGGCATCTGTAATGCCCTGCTGTGCTTGAACCAGGTCGCTTTGAAGACGTTTGCCGGCTGGACTTGCTAAGTAACGTTGAATGGTTGCTTCAGCCTGGCGTTGATCGTTAGGAAGCTGTTGAGACAGCAGCTCTTCGAGGCGTTGCTGGTCGTCGAGACGAATGATGCGCACGCCAGTAGGTACGGACACAGGATGTGCGTGATCAGTGATGACCCACGTTTCCGCGTGTGCTGTGGCAGACAGTAACGTTAAGGCCATGGAAGCAAGCCAATGCTTCGTCGTGCGGGAAGGCTTATGGATAGGGGGCATCGCACCGTACCTAAAGTGAGTTCAGGTACAGGAAACCGGATGGCCGCGTTGAGTGCAGTAAGAAATAGGAGTTCGAGTGATATAGGTTTTCCGCAGGGCTCAATTCAGGTCGGAGGGCATTTGGTCGGCTCAAATTGACGAGACTTCTGCGGCGCAGTTAACTGTGTATCCATACAGTTATTTGTTCAGGCTAGGTTTATGAGCGTGACCCTTCTTGGTCCCATTGCCAGCGGTGGTGTATCACTTCCACTGTATTCCTCCCAGGTGTCTGCCGGTTTTCCATCGCCGGCAGCCGATCACCTTGAAAAATTGATCTCGCTCGATGAGCTGTTTGAGATCCGAGCCCCCCACATGTACCTGGCCAAGATCCAAGGCGACAGCATGCAAGGCGCCGGTATTTTCAGCGGTGACCTGGTGGTGGTTGATCGAAGCAAAACGGCGCGGCATGGCGATATCGTCATTGCGGCACTCAATGCAGAGTGCGTGTGCAAGCGTCTGCACAAGCTGGATGATCAGGTGGTGTTGATGGCCGAAAATCCCAAATTTCCGCCCAGGTACGTCATGGAGGGGGACGAACTGGTTATATGGGGTGTGGTGAATTACAGCGTTCGCAACCATGCACGTTAAAACTGCGCTCTACGCGGGCTTGCCCGTGTTCGGCCTGGTAGATTGCAATCATTTTTACGGCGCGGTTGAGCGTGTTTTCCGGCCAGACCTCGCCCACACCCCCATTGTTGTTCTCAGTAACAACGACGGCTGCGTGATCGCCCGTACTTACGACGCCAAACCTTACGTCAAAATGGGCGCGCCCTATTTCCAGATCAAGGACACGTTGCGCCGGCACGGAATTGTGGCTTTCAGCAGCAATTACGCGCTGTACGGTCAAATGTCCGAAAGGGTGATGACCCTCATAGAATCAATGGTTTGCGACAGCGAAGTGTATT
>NZ_LYSO01000086.1:0-27076 GCF_001728935.1 Pseudomonas sp. AP42 | reverse complement strand
CTAAGATCAAGATCAAAAGCAGATCAAGATCAAGAGCGGCTCGCTTCGCATCGTGGTTACCGTCTGCTGCTACAGCCTGCAAAGTTGTGTAGATACCTAGGCTGCGATGGCGGCGAATCAGTCAGTTTTTTCAGGGCCGACACACCGCAATCGCAGGCAAGCCAGCTCTCACTTTTTTGCTCTGCGGCGCCTTCAAATTTTTCAATCATTCAAAAAGCTGAAAATTTATATTGCGCACTAAACATTAGCACTATACATTCATCTCACCAACTACTTAGCGCGCAAATGTTTAGCGCTAAAACACAGAGGAACGCCCCATGCAAACGCTCTACACCGCAGTAGCCACCGCCACTGGCGGCCGTGATGGTCGCGCTGTTTCCAGCGACAATATCCTCGACGTCAAGCTGTCGACTCCAAAGGAGTTGGGCGGTGCAGGTGGCCAGGCCACTAACCCCGAGCAATTGTTTGCTGCCGGCTACTCTGCTTGCTTTATCGGCGCACTGAAATTTGTTGCCAGCCAGACCAAACGCAAGATCCCGGATGACGCGTCGATCACTGCCCACGTGGGCATCGGCCAGATCCCTGGCGGCTTCGGCCTGGATATCGACCTGCATATCAGCCTGCCGGGTCTGGCCCAGGATGATGCGCAAAGCCTGGTCGATGCCGCGCACCAAGTCTGCCCTTACTCCAACGCCACCCGTGGCAACGTGGATGTGCGCTTGCATGTAACGGTCTGATAAACAGACGCCCATGAAAAAGCCCGACTCAAGGTCGGGCTTTTTTTCGTATCGCCGGGGCCAGAATTACTTCTTGGCGCGACCTTTGTACGAACCACCTTCACGGGTGTCGATCTCGATCAGGTCGTCGATTTCGATGAAATCGGCCACTTGCAGTTCGGTACCGTTGCTCAGCTTGGCAGGCTTCATCACCTTGCCGGAAGTGTCGCCGCGAGCGGAGCCTTCGGTGTAAGCAACCTTACGCACGATGGTGGTCGGCAGCTCTACGGAAACCAGGCGCTCTTCGAAGAAGATAGCTTCGCAGACGTCTTCCATGCCTTCTTCAATGAACGGCAGAACGGCTTCGATATCTTCAGCGTTCAGCTCGTACATGGTGTAGTCAGTGGTGTCCATGAACGTGTAGGTGTCGCCGCTGATGAAGGACAGGGTCGCTTCTTTGCGGTCGAGGATTACATCGTCCAGTTTGTCATCGGCGCTGTAGACGATCTCGGTCTTGTAACCGGTCAGCAGGTTCTTCAGCTTGGTCTTCATGATTGCGCTGTTACGACCAGACTTGGTGAACTCAGCTTTCTGAACCAGCCAAGGGTCGTTTTCGAGACGGATCACTGTACCGGGTTTCAGTTCTTTACCAGTTTTCATTGCGTATATCCGAAATTTGGATGGGATTGACAAAAATCAAGGTGGCGTATCATATCCAACTTTCATAAAACTGTACCAGCGCCGTCGCAAGATCGGCCTGCAAGCCTTGTTCCAGACACCAGTTCTGCGCGTGCTGGCTGACCTCGGGCCAATGTTCCAGCAGCATTTTCCAGGACTGTGCCATATCGCCATCAGCGTTCCAGGCTTGCCAGAGCGTAACGACGGCAGCCTTGGCGGCCGGCGAAAGTGCGGCGGTGTACAGCTCCAGGAAGGCGTCGAGCTTGTCCAAGTGGATGTCTTCGTCCTGGCGGTAGATGTGCCACAGCAATGGCCTGCCCGCCCACTGGGCACGCACGAATGAGTCCTCGCCACGCACGGCGTTGAATTCGCAGCACCACAGCAAATGGTCATATTGCTCCTGACGCACGAATGCAATGACCTGTACGGTCAGCGCGCCGCGCACCTGGATGTCGCCTGCGGACAAGCTGTTCACGCCTAGCCAGCGTTGCACATCCCCCAGAATGCGCCCTTCCGGCACCAGCAAGTGCGTCCCACGCCCATCGGCTGCCAATACGTCCAGCCAGCCGGCCAAGCCGTCATTCTCATAGGCAAACAGCGACATCAAACGCGCTCCGGCCGTCGGAGCAACGCCCAGGCTTTGCAGGAACTGTCGCTGCGCGACGTCATCCTGCTGAAATGCCTGGCGGCGCTCCAACAAGCCGGCTTCACGCAACAGGCCGCCGGTGCCAGGGCGAAAACCGGGGAAGAAAAAGTATTTCTGCACGCCTTTGTACTTCACCGAAGGCAAGCGATGGCAGCCCACCACCCAGTCTTCGGCGCTGAGGTAATCGAGGTTCATCCACAATGGCGCACGCTCACACTCGGCCATGCGGTCCATGTATTCAGGCGGTAGCTGGCAGGCGAACGCGGCAATCACCACATCGGCCGGGTGTGCGCCTGGCCATTCGGCCGGCCAGTGGCGCACTTGCACGCCCTCTTGCCATTGCTGGCCCACCTGCACATCAATGTCCGGGCACATGCGTTCGAAGGCGCGCAGGTCGTCGACCCACAAACGCACATCACAGCCATGCTCCACCACCAACTGCCGGGCCAGGCGCCAGGTCACGCCGATGTCGCCGTAGTTGTCGACGACACTGCAAAAAATATCCCAGCGGGCTTTCATTCCGGGCTCCATCGATCAAAGGTCTGATTGTCCGCATAAATGCGTGGATGCAGAAGGCTTGATCGCGATTATTCTGCACGGTGGCTGTGCGACAATCACCGCCATGCCGTCAAAGCCTGCCAGGAGGCCCTTATGTCTGACCGTCCGCTGTCGCTATTCAAGCTCTGCATTGCGATTGCCGCAGGCGTGTGGCTGGGGTTTATCGCCATTGCGCTGACCACTTGGCTGGCGTCTCGCTACCTGTTCCCCCAGAGCCTGGCGCCGGTGGCCCAGGCGGTCCAGCAATTGGGCAAGCCGGCCACGTTTGATGAGTCGCAACCACCGAACCGGCTGTTCGAACAGTACCAGCAGAACCTGCGAAAACAGGAACAACAACAGGCCTTGGACCAGGCACGAAGCAACGCGCGCAATCTGTCCAACCCCAAATGCCAGTTCTGGCTGCAACAAGACCAGAACGCCCCCAATGAAAAGACGCGGGCCAATGTCCTGCAATTCTGCGATTGATGCCAAATACCGCCATGAATAAACACGCCGTGCTCCAGTTGATCCTGGAAAAACTCACCGTCGACCTCGACATCGTCCAACGCGCCGCGCAGACCGCCTACGAAACCGCGACCCACGAAGAAAACATTGCCGAAAACAAATACGACACCCTTGGCCTGGAGGCTTCCTACCTGGCCACCGGACAGGCCCGGCGAGTGGAGGAGATCAAGCAATCGCTGATGCTGTGCCAGCAACTGCAACTACGTGCGTACGATGATCAACGCGGGATAGAGATCGGCACGCTGGTAGGCCTGGAAGACGAGGACGGTCGTCAGCAATGGCTGTTCCTGGCGCCGGATGCAGCGGGTTTGAAAGTGGATGTGGTCGGGCAACCGGTGACCGTCATCACGCCGCGCTCGCCCTTGGGCAAAGGCCTGTTGGGCAAGCGTATCGATGAAGAAGTGGAGATTTTGGTGGCCGGCGCTCGGCAGTACTTTACGGTGACCGAGGCCAGATAACCTACAGCCCCTGTAGGAGCGAGCTCGCTCGCGAAGAAACGCAAGGGCGCCGCATTCAACCTGGCGCCGCGCGTTATCGTTGGCGCTCTTCGCGAGCAAGCTCGCTCCTACAGGGTAATCGTGTCAGTGGACGGGCAATTCGACGCCGTCGAACAACTCTTCCAGCTCTTGCTTGTTGTGGCACTGGATCGCCTTGGCCATCACTTCGCGGGTCAGGTGCGGCGCGAATTTCTCGATGAAGTCGCACATGAAACCGCGCAGGAAAGTACCGCGGCGGAAACCGATCTTGGTCACGCTGGACTCGAACAATTCGCTGGCATCCAGCACCACCAGGTCTTTGTCCAGGTTGGTGTCGACCGCCATCTTGGCAACGATCCCAACGCCCAGGCCGAGGCGCACATAGGTCTTGATCACGTCGGCATCGGCAGCGGTGAACACCACCTTGGGCGTGAGGCCGCGATGGCTGAAGGCTTCGTCGAGCTTGGAACGGCCGGTAAAGCCGAACACATAGGTCACGATCGGGTATTCAGCCAAGGCTTCCAGGGTCAGCTTCGGCAGCTTGGCCAACGGGTGCCCCTGAGGCACAACCACGCAACGGTTCCAGCGGTAGCAGGGCATCATCACCAGGTCGCCGAACAATTCCAGGGCCTCGGTGGCGATGGCAAAATCGACGGTGCCGTCAGCGGCCATCTCGGCAATCTGCATCGGCGAACCCTGGTGCATGTGCAGCGCCACGTCCGGGTATTGCTTGATGAAATCGCGGATCACCGGCGGCAGTGCATAACGTGCCTGAGTGTGAGTGGTGGCGATCGACAAGGTGCCTTTCTTCTCGTTGGAGAATTCCTGGGCAATCTGCTTGATGCTTTCGACTTTACGCAGGATCTCGCCGGCGGTGGTGATGATGCGCTCGCCAGCCGGAGTGACGCGGGTCAGGTGTTTGCCACTGCGTGCGAAAACTTCGACGCCCAACTCGTCTTCGAGCAGGCGGATCTGCTTGCTGATACCAGGCTGCGAGGTGTAGAGGCTTTGAGCGGTAGCGGAAACGTTGAGGTCGTGGTGCGCCACTTCCCAGATGTAGCGCAGTTGTTGAAGCTTCATATCAATCCCTCAAAGCAGATAGACGCCACGGGTATCAGCGACGGTATATAACTATATTAAAGGTTTGGCGGATAAATCTAGAACTTTTTTATCGTTTTTACCGATCAACTGTCGTCACTGCGCCGACGCTGCAACGACGGCACCAGGTAAACCGGCACCGGGGACAACTGCAACACCCGTGCGGCGGTACGTCCAAGGGGGACGGCCACGCCGGTTGCCTGGCTATGACTGCCGACGACCAGCAAGTCGACGGACAGTTTGCGCAATTGGTCGAGAATCACCTCGCAAGGGTCCCCCTGGATCACCTTGACCGAGCGAATCCATTGCAGGTCCTGCTCCCCCTCCCCCCACTCCTCTCGAAAGCTGTCCAGCACGCGTTGTTCAATCGTCGCCATCACCGTGCTCAGCCCCTTGCTCTGCCATTCGCTCAAGGCGGCCTCATCAAGGTAGCTCTGCAACACCGATTCGGCGAACAAGCCGATGGGTTCGACCACGTGAATCACATACAGCTCGGCCTTGAACGTTCGCGCCAGCGCCAGTGCATGTTGCATCACATAGGGCGCATACAGACCGAGGTCCGTGGCAAACAGCATCGAACGAATCATAGAACCTCCTGGACTGCCAGGATGGCGGGGATTGAATGAGCTTAGCAGCTAGCGCTCGGTCTGGATTCTCAACTCATTGGGGCTTCCAGCCAGACGGCCTGGTAGAAAGGACATCGCAAGCACCCGCTTGTCACCCAACCCCTTCGCCATAGTGGCTCCCCCCAATCAGCGGTTGTGCCGATCAATAAAACTCAAGGCCTGGTAAAGCGCCTGCATGCGTGGCAGTTCGCAACCGGCCGCTTTGGCAGCGGCCAAGGGACGGGCGTAGATGGCCGCCAGTTCCAACGGCCGCTTGTGCAGGTGGTCGTGGTACATGCTGGGCAGGTAGTCGTCCATGGTTTCGGTCATGGCGAACATCTGCCCGGCGTAGCTGGCAGCAATTTCATGCCCGCACGCATGCGCGCCCTGCACCACCTCGGCCATCAGCGCCTGGATCAACTCGCGGCTGGACTCATCGGCCATCATGGCCGTAGTGCCTGTGCCCAGCAACACCGAGAGGCCGTTGAACGGCACGTTCCAGACCAGCTTGTGCCAACGCGCCAGATGCACATTGGCCATGGCCTGGGACTCGATACCGGCTTGATGAAACAGCCCGGCGCCGGCTTCGACAATCGCCTGTTGCCGCGCCTCATCGTTGGCCGCCGTGCCACTGTGATAGCCCAGGTTGACCCGGCCCAACGCCTGATGCTCGACCACACCGGGGGCCGAGCGGTGCACACCGATGTAGCACAGGCCGCCCAACAGATGCAGCGACGGCGGCAGGTGTTCACGCAGGCTGTCTTCCACATCGAGGCCGTTTTGCAGGAGCACCACTTTGGCGTCCGGCGCCGCCACCTGGGCGATGGTCGGCGCCAGGTCCACATTGCCGGTGGACTTGGTGCCCACCAATAGCCAGTCGCACGGCGGCATGTCGGCGGCGCTGGCATAGGCCTGCACCGGATGCAGGCGCAGTTGCCCATGCACCGTACTGTTGACGTGCAAGCCATGCTTGCTCACTGCGGCGTATTCGCTGCGCAACAGGAAATGCACGTCGAAGCCGGCACGCGCCAGCATCAGTCCGTAGTAACCACCAATGGCACCGGTGCCGATAATGCCAATGCGTGGCGACGGGGCTGCAACTGCTGTCATGGCAAATCCTCTGGTGTTCGGGTTAGCGCCTGGTTTACGCATTCGGCGAGGTCGGACGCTGTAAGACGTGTCTGTAATTGCCCAAGGAATTGACCCTCGCACACCAGGAACAACGCCGGCAAATGAAAGATCTGGTAGCGTTGCACCGCACCGCCGTTGTGCCCGGCATCCACCCAGCACACGCGGTCCACCGGCAATTGCCAGCCGGGCAATTGCTGGCGTGCCCAGCGGCAACTGGCACAACCGACACTGGTGAACACTACCAGCGAAATACCTGGCAATCCCAGCAATTGCTGGTCAATATCCAGGTCGGTCAATTCCAGTTCCTTCACTATACTGCTGCCATTGCCGTCAACTGGACGGCGCTCGGAGTCCGTGTACATGGGTCGTTTTTTACCTCACCCTGATGATGTCGCTGTCGAGTTGATCCAACGTCCCTCTCCCGCCCTTCCCCGCCAACGCCTGCACACTATCGGCCGTGGCGGCATCGCCTGCAATTGGCCGCGTGCCTGGCGCGCCGGCACGGCGGTTGACCTGCATATACCTTCCCTGGGGCCCAGCGCCCGTTATCCGGGCTATGTTGCCTGGTGCCGCAAGGTCGAACAGGGCTATCGCATCGGTATCTGCTTTACCGATGAACACGCCTTGTTCGGTGCGCGGATGGGCGAGCAAGTGTGCCAGATCGAGCGTTACTGCCGCCTGCACGACGATGCCGAGCCAACGCCTGCACAATTGGAAGCCATGGCCCGCGATTGGGTGTCGCGCCATGCCGGCGAGTTCTCCCATGAGGCGGTTGTGCAGCCAGCGCTGGATTAAACCGGGCTTTGCCCATTGTCGCGGGCCCGTGTTACGCGCTAAGGTTCCTCCCCCCTGCATTCAAATCATGCTGTGCCCGCCGCACGGGGATAGCTGGCGGCCGGCACCCGTGACCCTGGCGAGTAACACGATGGCTGATTTACCGATCAATGACCTTAACGTTGAATCCAACGAGACCCTGATCACCCCCGATCAGCTCAAGCGCGAAATCCCCCTGAGCGACGCTGCCTTGCAGACCGTCACCAAGGGCCGCGAAGTCATCCGTGACATTCTCGACGGCACCGACCACCGCCTCTTCGTGGTGATCGGGCCCTGCTCTATCCACGACCTCAAGGCCGCCCACGAATATGCCGAGCGCCTCAAGGTGCTGGCGGCTGAAGTGTCCGACACCTTGTACTTGGTCATGCGCGTGTATTTCGAGAAGCCGCGTACCACCGTCGGCTGGAAAGGCTTGATCAACGACCCGTACCTGGACGACTCCTTCAAGATCCAGGACGGCTTGCACATCGGTCGCAAGCTGCTGCTGGACCTGGCTGAAATGGGCCTGCCCACTGCCACCGAAGCCCTCGACCCGATCTCCCCGCAATACCTGCAGGACCTGATCAGCTGGTCGGCCATCGGCGCACGCACCACCGAATCCCAGACCCACCGCGAAATGGCGTCCGGCCTGTCCTCGGCCGTAGGCTTCAAGAACGGCACCGACGGCGGCCTGACCGTGGCGATCAATGCGCTGCAATCGGTCTCCAGCCCTCACCGTTTCCTGGGCATCAACCAGGAAGGCGGCGTGTCCATCGTGACCACCAAGGGCAACGCCTACGGTCACGTGGTGCTGCGTGGCGGCAATGGCAAGCCCAACTATGATTCGGTCAGCGTCGCCCTGTGCGAACAGGCGCTGAACAAGGCCAAGATCAAGCCAAACATCATGGTCGACTGCAGCCACGCCAACTCCAACAAAGACCCGGCGTTGCAGCCGTTGGTGATGGAGAACGTTGCCAACCAGATCCTGGAAGGTAACCAGTCGATCATCGGCTTGATGGTAGAGAGCCATTTGAACTGGGGTTGCCAGGCGATTCCAAAAGACCTGGCCGACTTGCAGTACGGCGTGTCGATCACCGACGCCTGTATCGACTGGTCCGCCACCGAAACCACCCTGCGCAGCATGCATGCCAAACTCAAGGACGTGTTGCCCCAGCGCAAACGCACCTGAGCCTGTACCTGTTTCGCGCACACAAAAACGCCGGGCTAAGCCCGGCGTTTTTATTGGCAACTGGTCAGTTACAGCTTGGCGGCATGGCGCTGGTGGCGCTCCATGTAGCGTTCGACATAGGAGCACGACGGGATCACCGTGTAGCCGGCCTCTTCGGCAAACTTCAAGGCTTCCTCGGTCAACGCAGCCGCGATGCCTCGCCCCCGCAGTGCGTTGGGCACGAAGGTGCGATAGATATCCAGGGTCTGCTTCCCGAGGTCCATGTAGGTCAGGTAGGCACGATGACCGTCCACATTGGTCTCGAACTGATGACCAGCCTGGTCATGGTGGATGGACAACGCCTCGCTCATCACTACTCCTCGCGGGTCTGAATTAACGACCCTACCTTACCGATGTTTTTCCGGCGAAGGAACATCTACGCCACCCCGTGCCGGTTTCGACAGCGAGAAAACCGTGAGCGCTCACAACCAGCACATAGGGAATAGTAGGCACCAATCCTGAAATTGCTCAAGGCGCACTCGTCATTCCCCGCCGCTGGTGGATATAGAAAGGGCCTCGATCAATCGGTGACCGATAGCCTGAACATTGCCGGCAGTTGAACCTTGAGACGAACTGGCGCTCTTAAAGTCACCTCTAGATGCGCAAAAGATGCCTGGCGCAGTAAAGCCAAGGGCAACCAAAGTGCCCCGCTTCGTTATATAAAATTTCATCTGTTTACAAGGCTTAACACATGCGGGCCGGCCCTTTCAGCCTGGATCCAATGTTCGTCGAGGCGCAAAAAATTGGACGGTTTTCATACAAACCGTCAAAAGATTAGCCAAAATAGATTCGGCACAAGAATTTTTTTTGCTTCTTGCGCAACGTCAGTTTACTTACTACAAGTAATGGGTAGTATGTACGCCGGCTATTAGCTCACTCTGAGAAAGTAGCCATTAAATTGAAAGTCCTTGAAGGGGAACACGATGAACAACGTTCTGAAATTCTCTGCTCTGGCTCTGGCCGCAGTTCTGGCTACCGGTTGCAGCAGCGTCTCCAAAGAAACCGAAGCTCGTCTGACTGCAACTGAAGACGCAGCAGCTCGCTCCCAGGCCCGTGCAGACGAAGCCTACCGTAAAGCTGATGAAGCTCTGGCTGCTGCTCAAAAAGCACAACAGACTGCTGACGAAGCTAACGAGCGCGCTCTGCGCATGCTTGAAAAAGCAAGCCGCAAGTAATAATCCTTCGGGGTTGTTATCAAGCCGATCCATTTATGGGTCGGCTTTTTTTTGCCTTTGATTTGGCATGTGGGAGCGGGCTTGCTCGCGAAAGCGGTGGATCAGTCAACATCAATGTTTGCTGGGCCGACGTCTTCGCGAGCAAGCCCGCTCCCACAGGGATATTCGCTCAGGCCGATTATTGAAGATCGAGCGGGGTGCTGGATACCACAGATGCGCCGCCTGGCACACCAATTTCGGTCGGCAAGCCATCCTCGGCGGCGACCACATCACGTACCTGGTCCCAGTTGACCCGCAGGTTATTGGACAGGTCTTCGCGCTTGAGCAACGCATTGATAACTGCGGTGTGCTTGTCGACCACCGATGGCGTACCGTCATCATTCAACGGCGTGTGGGCCTCAAGGTAGACCTTGCCACCACTGCTGCCGAACTTGTACGCGTCGTTGATGATGCGCACTGACGTGCCCACCGGCACCATGCCCGCCATTTCCAACACGTTGTTATTGAACATGCGGAAGCAACCGTGGCTGGTACGCGTGCCAATGCCAAACTTCATGTTGGAGCCGTGGATCAGGTAACCCGGCGTGCCCAGGGTGAACTTGAACGGCCCCAGTGGGTTATCGGGGCCGGCAGGCACCACGTTGGGCAGCGGATCACCGTTGGCGGCGTGCTCGGCCTTGATCGAGGCCGGTGGCGTCCAGGTCGGGTTGGGCGTCTTGGCGATGATACTGGTATGAGCAATCGGCGAGCCCCAGCCTTCTCGGCCAATACCCAGCGGGAAGGTATAGACGACGTTTTGGCCTTTTGGATAGTAGTAAAGCCGGTATTCCGCCAGGTTGATCACAATGCCTTCCCGCGGCCCGGGCGGCAGGATAAAGCGTGTGGGCAGCACAATCTCGGTGCCCGCTCCCGGCAACCAGGCATCAACACCCGGGTTGGCCGCGACCATTTCCGAATAGCCCAGGTCGTAGGTAGTACCCAGGTCGGCAAAGGTGTCTTCGTACTTGGCCTTGATCACTTGGACCTGACCGACAATGTCCTCACCGGGCGGTGGCAAGGGCAACTGCAAGGCCGCCGCTGAACCCGCCGCACAAAGCGCAGCAAGAGACAGGCAGCAGGTGACGACGGAAAGGCGCGACAACATCCGGAAAATCCTTCGCAAGACGACGGGTAGGGAAAAATTGATTGTATACGGCTTCGCAGCGCCAAGCTTCAAGCTGTTTATAGCTCGAAGCGCAGCTCCGGCCAGATCGGCGGCGTGCCGCGCTTTTGCGATTCGAGAATCGCCCGGCATAAAGGACAGAGTCGCTGGTCTTGGAAAATCGAGCGGTTGACCGATGACCAGCGTGGCTGTGCCGGCAATAAAGTGCCGCAGAGCGTGCGATCAATGGAGCCGCCCAGTTCCAATTGACGCGCCACCAAATGCACCCGCACTTCCTGGCAGGCGAACAGGTCCAGCTGCTCGTCCGGCTCGATCAGTTGGTAGTTAAACAGGGACCAGGCAGGGCGCGACATCGAGGGCTCCAAATCGGGGGGGCGCCACCTTAGCCGAAAGCCTGCCGGTAGAAAAGCGTCATAACAGCGGTTTTAGCGTTGGCCAGACATTTTCCAGCAACTTGTCCTGAGCGGCGACTGACGGATGCAGCCCGTCAGCCTGCATCAACTCCGGATGGCCGCCGACGCCTTCGAGGAAAAACGGCACCAACGGCACCTTTTTTTCCTCTGCGACATCACCGAACACCTTGGCAAAGGCTTCGACATAGCGCTTGCCGTAATTGGGCGGAATCTGCATCCCCAGCAGCAGCACCTTGGCACCACCGGCCTTGGACTGGTCAATCATCGACGCAAGATTTTGTTTCAATTGCGCGGGCGGCTGGCCGCGCAAGCCATCGTTGCCACCCAACTCGATCACCACCACATCCGGTTTATGCGCCGCAAGCGCCGCCGGCAGCCGCGCGAGGCCCCCTGCACTGGTGTCGCCACTGATGGAAGCATTGACGACTTTATCGTCAAAACCCTCCTGCTTGAGCCGTTGCTCCAGCAACGCGACCCACCCCTTGCGGGTATCCAGGCCGAAACCGGCACTGATACTATCGCCAACGATCAGGACTGTACCCGCCGCTGCGTTCTGGGCCATGCACATCAAGGCCAGGCCAGCACTCAAAAACCACACTCGCATCGGATTCTCCATGGGCGCAAGCATTCTCACCGCGCGAAACCTTAGCAAAGTGGTTCCCAGCGCGGAAGGTGAACTGACTATCCTGCACGAACTGAGCCTGGAACTGAACAAGGGCGATAGCCTGGCTATCGTCGGCAGCTCCGGTTCCGGCAAATCCACCCTACTGGGCCTGCTGGCCGGCCTCGACCTGCCCAGCAGCGGCGAAGTCACCCTGGCCGGGCAAGCCCTGAGCACCCTCGACGAAGACCAGCGCGCACGCATCCGTGCCGAGCATGTGGGCTTCGTATTCCAATCTTTCCAGTTGCTCGACAGCTTGAACGCGCTGGAAAACGTGATGCTGCCGCTGGAGCTGGACGGTCGCCAGGACGCCCGCGAGCGCGCCAAACACCTGCTGGAGCGCGTAGGCCTGGGCCAACGCCTGACCCACTCGCCTCGCCAGTTGTCCGGTGGCGAACAACAACGGGTGGCGATCGCCCGCGCGTTTGCCGCCGAACCGGACGTGCTGTTCGCCGACGAGCCCACCGGCAACCTCGACAGCCATACTGGCGAGCGCATCAGCGACCTGCTGTTCGAGTTGAATAAAGAGAGCGGCACGACCCTGGTACTGGTCACCCATGACGAGCGCCTGGCCCATCGTTGCCGACGCCTGATCCGCCTTGAAGCCGGCCTGATGGTCGCGCCCCTGGAGCCTTGATGGCACGTTTGCCGCTGTTGCGTCTGTTCAGCCTTGCCATGCGTCAGTTACTGCGCGATGCCCGCGCCGGTGAATTGCGCGTGTTGTTCTTTGCCCTGCTGGTGGCCGTGGCCGCCAGCACCGCCATCGGCTACTTTGGTGCGCGCCTCAACGGCGCCATGCTGCTGCGTGCCACCGAGTTCCTCGGCGCCGACCTGGTGCTCGAAGGCAGCTCGCCGGCCCGTCCCGAGCAAATCAAATCAGGGACCGAACTGGGCCTGGATCACGCTCGCATCGTGGAGTTCTCCAGCGTTATCGCCACCGACAATGGCATCCAGCTTTCCAGCATCAAAGCGGTCAACGAGCAGTACCCGTTGCGTGGCGAGCTTAAAAGCAGCACCGAGCCCTTCGGCGCTGAAGTTCCGGGCGGTGGCCCAAAACCCGGCGAAGCCTGGGTGGAAGCACGATTGCTGACGGCGCTGGACCTGAAAGTCGGCGACAGCATTGATGTCGGCATGAAGACCCTGCGTTTGGCGCGCATCCTGACCTATGAGCCCGACCGCGCCGGCAACTTCTACAGCCTCACGCCCAGGGTCATGATCAACCTGGCGGACCTGGACGCCACCGGTGTCGTGCAGCCAGGCAGCCGGGTGAGCTACCGCGAACTATGGCGTGCGCCGCAAGGCAGCACTGCGCTGCAAACCTATCGCGACCTGGTCAAACCGGGCCTGGCCGCCAACCAGCGCCTGCAGGACTCCCGCGATGGCAACCAGCAAATCGGCGGCGCGCTGGGCAAGGCCGAACGCTACCTGAACATGGCCAGCCTGGTGGCCGTGCTGCTGGCTGGCGTGGCCGTGGCGCTGTCGGCCAACCGCTTCGCCAGCCGACGTTTCGATGCCAGCGCGTTGTTGCGGTGCCTGGGCCTGTCGCGCCGTGAAGCGATGTTGTTGTTCACCCTGCAACTGAGTGTGCTGGGCTTGCTGGCAAGCCTGGCCGGCGCCCTGCTCGGCTGGCTGGCGCAGTTTGGCCTGTTCTATTTCCTGCACGACCTGCTGCCCGCCGACGTACCGCCGGGCGGGCTGCTGCCGGCCGTCGCCGGGATCGGTACCGGGCTGGTCGCCCTCGCCGGCTTCGCCCTGCCGCCGCTGGCCGCACTGGGCCGGGTACCGCCGCTGCGGGTGTTGCGCCGCGATTTGCTGCCTATTCCTTCAAGCACCTGGATGGTCTACGGCGCGGCACTGTTTGCCTTGGGCCTGATCATGTGGCGCCTGAGTCTGGATTTGGTATTGACCTTCGCGTTACTCGGCGGCGGTGTGGTGGCTGCGCTGCTCCTGGGTGGCTTGCTGTTGCTGTTGTTGCAAAGCCTGCGGCGGTTATTGGCTCGCGCCTCCCTGCCCTGGCGCCTGGGCCTGGGCCAGTTGTTGCGTCACCCGTTGGCGGCGGCAGGCCAGTCCCTGGCGTTTGGCTTGATCCTGCTCTCCATGGGGTTGATCGCGCTGTTGCGGGGCGAATTGCTCGACACTTGGCAAAACCAGTTGCCCAAGGATGCACCCAACTACTTCGCCCTGAATATCCTGCCGGCCGACAAGGACGCCTTTGGCGCCCGCCTGCTGGACGTCCAGGCGCAAGCGGCGCCGCTTTACCCGGTGGTGCCAGGGCGCTTGATCAGCATCAATGGCGAACCGGTGCAGGAGATTGTCAGCAAGGACTCCAGCGGCGACCGTGCCACTCAACGCGACCTGAGCCTGACCTGGGCAGCCGACTTGCCAGCGGGTAACGTCCTGACGGCAGGTAGCTGGTGGTCGGCGCAACCCACTGATGGGGTTCCTGGCGTGTCGGTGGAAGCCAAGGTGGCCGAGAGCCTGAAGCTCAAGCTCAACGACCATCTGGTGTTCACCATCGGAGGGGAAAACCGTGAGGCGCGGGTCACCAGCCTGCGGACCATCAACTGGGATAACTTCCAGCCTAACTTCTTCATGATTTTCCAACCGGGCACCCTGAAAGATCTGCCCGCGACCTACCTCACCAGCTTCTATCTGGCTCCCGGCCATGACCAACAGATCGTCGACCTGTCGCGGGCCTTCCCGGCGGTCACTATCCTGCAGGTCGAGGCCCTGCTGGAGCAGTTGCGCAGCATCCTTGCCCAAGTGACCTTGGCCGTCGAATACGTGCTGTTGTTTGTACTCGCGGCGGGCATGGCGGTGTTGTTCTCTGGCCTGCAGGCCACCCTGGATGAACGAATCCGCCAGGGTGCATTGCTGCGCGCCCTAGGTGCCGAGCGTAAGTTGCTGGTCAAGGCCCGCCGCATCGAATTCGGCCTGTTGGGGGCGGTCAGCGGCTTGTTGGCGGCACTGGGCACCGAACTGGTGACCTGGGTGCTGTACCGCTATGCCTTTGACCTGGCGTGGCATCCCCACCCGTGGCTGTTGCTGCTGCCCGTGATCGGTGCTTTGTTGATTGGCGCTGCCGGAGTGTTCGGCACGCGCCGTGCGCTGAATGCCAGCCCGCTGACCGTATTGCGCGAAGGCTGAAACCCGGATGGCACGTACCCAGCCAAGGTACGAGCCATCAGGCGGGCTTCACATATTCGATCTTGGTGATCCACCAGCACACCTCTCCGCCGGGGGTCTGTACGACTGCTTCGTCATCCACCTCCTTGCGCAGCAGAGCCCGTGCCATGGGTGAGTCGATGGAGATGTAATCCATACGGTCGTAGATCTCGTCATAACCGACGATGCGAAAACACTTGGTCTCGCCCTGTTCGTTTTCGATTTCGACCCATGCGCCGAAAAATACCTTTCCCTCCTGCTCGGGCATGTACTCCACCACCCGCATGTCTTCCAGGCGTTTGCGCAGGTAACGCACGCGCCGGTCTATCTCGCGCAAGAGCTTCTTGTTGTACTGGTAATCGGCGTTTTCACTGCGATCTCCCAGGGAGGCCGCCCAGGTCACTTTGCGCGTGGTATCCGGACGCTTTTCACGCCACAGGTAATCCAGCTCTTTTTTCAGCGCTTCATGACCTTCTTTGGTAATCAGCTTGGTACTCAAACGCTTGCATCCCCAGGCAATGTCCAATGGTGCCGTTATGCCAGGGCATCATGCCCAGGCAGCGGCTGGCTGGGACTGATGATAAATGAACCCTGGAAAGTATCCAGGCCGGCGCCCCATTACCTCACCCATGCCCCTCCAGCACTTGATCCAACTCAAGCAACGTGCCCTGCATACGCTGGCGCATACCCGACAACTGCAACATCATCATCGCCAGCTTTTCGGCCTTCTGGCTGACCTCCAGCCCCTGCTCCTGCAAATAGGCATGGCGCTGCTCAAGTTCACGGCCCTTTTCTTCCAGTTGGCTCTGCTGCTGTTGCAATCGCGCCTGCCACTGTTCGAGCATCTGTTCCTTCTCCAGTACTGCGCATTTTTTTTGCGTCAGTTCCTGGGCGACCTTGGCCAGGTTGCTCAGTGCGCTGTCCATTTCGAGCAAAGAGGTATGGTCCAGCTGAGCAGGCGGGTCCCAGGGTTCGGACTCCGGCTCAGGTGGGTCCAACCGCAGGTTGTCTGACTCAAAGTGACTGTCATCTTGTTCAACCGGAACAGGCGACGCACTGCTCTCTACCTGCTCCTGCGGTATCGCGACCAGCGACCGCGCCGGTTCCTCAACGGTGTTTTCATCCATAGGCTGCGGCGCAGTCTTGGCTGAGCGCGGATTTCGCGGCGGCGCAACCATTTGCGACGAGAAGCGAATGGACGGCACGATCACTGCACTGCTTTCGATCGCAGGCAACGCAGGGGCTGACATGCCCAGGGTGATGACCTTCATGACCAGAGCCTTCTTGATGATCACCGAGTGGTGATCCTCTGGCCTGGCCGGCGGTAACCGGCAGCCTTTCAAATCAATGAAATGAAAGGGAACCTGAGGTTCGGCAATGGGCGTCGTCTTCGAGCCGGCTGCGGCTGCCATCGTCAAGATCTGTTTGAAGACTTGCATGGCTAATTGCAGGTCCTCTTTGGAATCAACGCCTCCCAGGAAATACCGTTCAATCTTTTTACGTAATGCGGCGACATAAACCCTGGAGTGGCCGGGCTCCGCCTCCTCATCCAGGCTGTACACCAGAAAGTTGGACGCCGTTTGCGTAACAGCAAACCCGCACAACAAGGCGCCGTTAACCGGCGTCCCCTCATCGTTGCGCTCAAGAACAAGAGTACGTAGAAGCATCATGGTAATCAGGCCTCATTACAAAAAAGAAAACTTTATATAAACATCCGATAAACATCCGAACATTAATAAGTATTCAAAACAAAACAATTGTTTCAGCGAATTATCGGAGCGAACGTAGGATTCTTCTTATTAAGCATACTTCGCGTTCCCAAGCCTTCATATTGAACGTACCCTTTTTAAAGCACTTCCCCCTACTGCCGGCCCCTCTCACACGCCCTGCAAAACTTATTCGGTAAAACCATGATCGAGATAAGCAACCTGACAAAACAGCTGGGCAAAACACGCGTAATCAGCAACGTGTCCTTCTGTGCCCAGCGCCAGGAGTGTGTGGGCCTGCTGGGAGAGAGCGGTGCAGGCAAAACCACACTATTGAGCTTGATCGCCGGGGCGATCAAGCCGACGGCCGGGCACATCACTATTCAAGGTTTCAATACCCATATCCATTCAACTCAAGCCAAAAAAATCATTGGCTATCAACTTCAAGGCGGCCTCGACCATCACACGATGTCCGTCAAACACATGCTCAATTTCATTGCTGCCATTCGCGGTTTGAGCGGGCTGGAAAAACGCAGCCAGGTGGCGCAGGTCGCCGCACGCCTGGAACTGCTGCCCGTGCTCGACTGCGCCATCAGCGTACTTCCCCTCGGTTTGAAGCGCAGAGTGGCAATGGCCCAGGCGCTCCTGCATTCACCAAGCCTGCTGCTGCTCGATGAACCCACAGAAGGGCTCTGTCCTGATCAACGGCTCAAGTTCCGGGCACTCATTGAGTCCCTGAGCGAGGAAATGACCATCATCATCGCCTCCCGCCATTACCAGGAGCTGGCGGACATCTGCACCCGTGCCTTGGTTATGGCCGGTGGCCGCCTGGTGGCCGATGCCTCACTGCCCGACTTACAGCGCAGCTCCCGGCATTTCCAGGCCGTCACCCTCGCAGCAGATACCTCGCTGGACTTGCTCGCGCTGGCCGTATTGCCCGGCGTCGCCGGCATCGAAGAAGACCGACATGCACCCGGCAAGGTGACGGTCCTTGCCATGCCTGGGCATTCCATATTTCCCGCAATCAACGCGCTTATCACCCATCGCGGCTGGAACATCACGTCAATGAATCTGGAGCCGGGTCGCCTGAACGATGTCGTTCACCACCTGAGCCAAGAGGTAACACCTTGAGACTGCTACCTGTCATTTTCAAACGACAACTCGCCAACTATGCCTGCGCGCCCAGCACCTATCTGAGCGTGGCGATTTTTCTCGCGCTATGCGCAGTGCTGGGACTGCATTCCAACCAATGGATGGAGCGCAACAGCAGCGATCTGCAGGCCTTTTTCGAGCTGCATCCCTGGCTCTATTTGGTGCTGGTCCCCCTGTTATCGACGCAGTTGTGGTCGGATGAATCCAACGCCAGCTTTTACGACACCCTGAAGGCCTTGCCTGTCACCTCAGTGGAACAAGTGATCGGAAAATTTATCGCAGCATGGACTGTCTGTGGCATTGCGCTGATGCTTAACTTCCCCTTGGTGATTGCCGTCAATTATCTGGGCACGCCTGACAATACCGTTATCGCTTCGCAGTTTCTGGCCAGTTGGTTGCTGGCGGGAAGTTATCTTTCCGTGGGTTGTTTCATCTGTGTACTTGCCAACCAACGCCTGCTGATTTTCTTTGTCACCCTCGGCTTGTTGCTGACCGCCAGTGGGCTTTCGTCAGTACTGGATGCACTTGAACAACAAGCACCCATATGGGTTATCGACAGTTTGATGTCCCTGGATCCCATTGCCCGCTTCAGCGCGATGGATAACGGCAGACTCACACTGCATGACAGCCTGTACTTTATCAGCATGATCGTTGCTTTTCTGTTTGCAACCACCCTCACACTCAACTACAAAAGCAGTTGAGAAAAGGAAGACCACTGATGGGATCCGCTTTTCGTGCGGGTATGACACTTCTCGTCATATCACTGCTGTTTCTGGCACTCAATCTAGTCTGGGTACCCAAACTACCTACTGTCCAATGGGACTTTTCCCAAGAAAAAATCCATACGTTATCGCCAGCAACGCGGCAACTACTTGCCTCACTTGAAAGCCCACTGGATCTGTATTACTTCAATACCCTCAATGCGCCGCAAAAAAGCCAGGCATTAGAACGTTATGGCCGGCGCGTCGAAGACGTGCTCAAGGCGTTCGAAAAAGCGGCAAACGGCCTGATCAACTTACATATCATAAACCCCGCTCCCTTTTCTGAAGACGCCTACAAAGCCAGCTTGTTCGGGCTTGATGACACACAAGGATTTCTTGGTCTTATCGGCACCCGCGCTGGCCAAGGCGCCCAACGCATCGAAGCGTTCCGCCCTGAGCACGAGTCATTACTTGAATATGAGATCAGCCACCTGATCTATAAGTTGGGGCGCCCTGAGCGTGCCACTGTCGGCCTGCTGTCGGGACTGTCGCTGGATAAACCGGCCAGCGAGTTGCTGGCGTTGATGCGCGAGCAATTCAATGTGGTGGAACTGGCGGCGAACATCGCTCAGGTACCGCCATCCATCGCGACATTGATGGTCATACAGCCGCACGCTTTACCTGAGCGGGCCTTATATGCCATTGAGCAATCGGTATTGAAAGGCACCCCGTTGATGATGTTCATCGACCCCGTGAGCGAGATAGGCGCTGACGCCGTGTCAGCGAACGCGAGAATGGAGGGGCTGCTGAACGCGTGGGGCATCCAGATGCCGGAGGACAAGCTGTTGATCGACAATCTTTATGCCTCATCAGCCACGCCCGGTCCGGGAATGCCCCGGGTACTGCACCCGGCCCGGTTACACCTGCCACGACAGGCCATGGCCACGAAGGATATCAGCACCTGGGGACTGGACAGTGTCATCGTCTCAAGCAGCGGTGCGCTTTCGCTAGCGCCCAAGAGCCGCTCACTGCTGACCCCGCTTCTACTGGGCTCAGGGCAATCGGCCCTGTTAGACGCAAAACGCTTTGCCTCGGCGACGACATTCGACTCGCTCATCGATGAAACGGCAACTTCAGGGCAGCGCCATGTAATCGCAGCGCGCATTGAGGGGCCCGCTTACTCAGCGTTTCCCGACGGTTTCAAGGGCCAGCCGCCCGGGCTGCAAAAAGCAGAACTGATTCAGATGGTTGTCGTGGCCGACACTGACCTGCTAGCGGACACTCTCAGCCAGGCACGACCCAACGGCAACGCGCAGTTTGTATTGAATGCATTGGATAACCTGGCGGCGCCCGACGCACTCAAACGCATTCGACCCCGTGTCATGCACCGACCGTTGCACAGGCTGGATCAGATGCGGGACCAAGCCGCACAGGCGTATCGGAAAAATTCGCTTGAGCTGGAGCGACGACTTGAGCAGACGGAGCAAGCATGGCGAGAGCTGAACCCACCGCACACACGGCTTATCACCCAAGCGGTGGATACCAGTACCCAGTTGCAGGCACTGAACAAGGAGCGCCTGCAGTTGCCCATCGAGTTGCATGCACTCAAGGCGCAGGCCTACGCCCCGGTGCAGCGTTTCGAGCGACAGCTCAAAGGGCTGATAATCGTGCCCCTTCCGCTGCTGTTGTGCCTGATTGCCTGGTTACTTTTCCTACACCAGCGCCGGCGTCGTACCCCCGCGATCTTTCACTAATCGCTCACCGACGGGCAATCAGCCCTTGCCGGGCAATGCGCGTCAGTTGGTGGATCACCTCATGGGCGTTGCTGGCACTCGGTGCCTGAATCACTGCCAGATCGAAACTGTCGCTGGCAAAACGGGCCAGTGAATCGCCGTCTTCAACAAACTGGATCAGGAACGCCGAGGGCCGACCGGAACGACGTGGCCAGCCGTCCAGATAGCGCAGCAGTGTCGGCTGGTGCTTACCGCCCAACAGGATTTTCGGATTGCGTTGCGTCAGGTCCGCGGTGATCGGGGCCAGGCGTATGAGGGGGCGTAGTGCATTCATCGTGTCGTGTCTCTGCCTCAAAAGTCTGCGGGCAGGTGAGAGGCAACACCGAACCAGCGCTTTAGCGGTATTTCGAGGAACGCCTAGCGTGAGCAAGCGTACTTCTGTCGGGCTGCATTGAGACCCAGTGGCGCCCCGCAATTAGCTGTTTAAATCGGCGCATGAGCAGCATCCTAGAGAAGCCGGTGGGGCAGTGTCAAGAATCCCGGGCAACGAAAAGGCCCGCATCAGCGGGCCTTTTGTGCAGCTTGCAAAACGATCAGTGAGTGATCGCGCGGTCGACAGACAATTTGCCCGCACCTTCCAGCAACACCGCCAGAGCGCCACCGAGCAACGCCAGTGCGAACTCATAACCGTTGTTGGCCATGAACAGCCCGTTGTGGATGTGTACAGAGAAAATCGCCACCAGCGTCAGGAAGGTCAGGCCCAATGCAGCAGGGCGAACCAGCAAACCGATGATCAGGGCCAGGCCGGCGAAGAACTCGGTACCGCCCGACAGCAGCGCCATCAGCGTACCCGGCGCCAGGCCGATGCTTTCCATCCATTGTGCGGTGCCCGCCAGGCCACCACCGCCAAACCAGCCGAAGAGTTTTTGCGAGCCGTGGGCAGCGAAGATGATGCCCACGAAGACGCGCAGAATAGTCAGGCCATAACCGGCGCGAGTGGACAGTACACGGGTAATCATTGGGCTCATGGGGTACATCCTTTTCCAGGTAGGGGTTGGTTGGCCGCTATATTAATCAGTTTAAACAATGATAAAAGCCGAAATATTGCTTAATTAATATCTAACAATTCGATTATTTACGCGAGGCAATTTTGGCCGCTGTCGGCTCCAGGGACTCCCGCTCCCGATCGAACGCCAAATAATACTTGTTGACGCTATTAACATAGCTGACGCCGCCCATCCCTACCTGCTCCATGGCAATGCGTTCAACCTGGAAAAACCACTGATTGGGGTTAAGCCCACGGCGCTTGGCCTCGGTGCGCATGCCTTGCACTCGCTCCGGCCCCATGTTGTACGCTGCCAGCATAAAGGCCATGCGCTCGCGCTCATTGAGCTTGGGGCTGGCGAAAAACTTGCGACGGATCATCGCCAGGTAACGTGCCCCCGCTTGCACGTTATTGTCGAGCGTCTCGATATTGTTGACCCCCACCCGCTGGGCCGCCGACGGCGTGATCTGCATCAGGCCAGTGGGGCCGCCGCTGTTGCGCGCACCTGGGTCCAGGGAAGACTCCTTGAACGCCAACGCCGCCAGGTTCAGCCAGTCCATACCTTGCTCACGTGCATGTTTTTGCAAAACCGGGCGCAGTTTTTCCAGGCGCTGGCGGTCAGCCCGCGCCAATGGGTTACGGACCTGGTAGAGGCGTCGATAGATACGCTGGAAAGCCACATCCTGGTCGGAAGGCGTGTGATAGGTCTTGAGAAACCGATCAATGCTGGCGCGCAGCATCGACGCGTCCTGGCGTACAAACCAGAACTCGTCGCCCGGTTCGCTGATCACTACCTGTTTGTCAAAGCGCAACTTGGGCAGGATTTTCGCCCAGCGTTGGGCAATCGGTTTTTCCACAATCGTCAGGTGAAAAATCCCGGCCTGCACCATCTCCAGGACATCTTCCACCGCCAGGCTGGGGTCAACCCATTCCACTTTCACCGGTGGGCGCTTGTGCAGAGCCAGTTTTTGATTGACCTGACTGATGGCATCCGCCGCCGCACTGCCGGTGGTCAGCGTCAGTGTGCGACCCGACAGTTGCTCCAACTTGGTAAAGCGTCGTTCACCCTTGACGCCCACCAGCCACAACGGCACATCGCTGACAATTGGATCGCTGGCGCTGACCTTGCGCACGCCCTTCACGTCCAGCAACTCACCGGGCGCTACCAGGTCGCCTTCACCGCGGGCCAGCGCGCCAAGCAACTGATCCTTGGCCTTGGGGATGATCTTGAGGTTGATGGCCTGCCCATCACGGGCATGGCCGTTGAGGTACTGCTCGAAGGCGCGCAACCGATGGTATTCGACACCGATGGCCTGGCCCTGCACTTCACCGGAACTGTTGCGGCTCTGGTTGACCAAGACGCGCAGGGTGCGGCTGGAGCGAATTTGCGCGAGGTCGCGGACCTTGCCGGGTTTGGCCACTTGCAGCGGCCCATCCAGACGTGCGACCGCCGCCATGGGCAGCCATAACGTCAGGCACAACATAAGCAACGCCGAGGGTCGGATCATCCGCTCTCCGGAAAGAAAACTGGCCAGCGCCTGCGCGAATAACGCAGTGCTGGTGGTCAGAAACAGAGCGCTTTATGCGCTGGCAAGGCGTGCAACGGCGCCACGGTGGCAGGCAATCGGCCCACCACAATGTCGCTTGCGACGTTCAAAGACAGCGTTAACGCATTGTAGTTCTTGGTTTTTCTTATCAATCTACAGCTCTGATATGCTTTCCGGCCGCAGGCGGAGATAGCACCATGCAACTCATTGATATTGGCGTCAACCTGACCAACCCCAGTTTCGACGAGAGGCACACGGCCGTTCTCGAACGCGCCTACGCCGCTGGCGTGCAGCAATTGGTACTCACCGGCACCAGCGTCGAGGGCAGCGAACAGGCCCTGCAACTGTGTGTAAAACTCGACGAAAGCGGCCAGCGCCTGTTCAGCACTGCCGGCATTCACCCCCACTCTGCCAGCGACTGGAACAGCGACAGCGCCCAACGTCTACGCAGCTTGCTGGGCGACAGCCGAGTGCGCGCCGTGGGTGAATGCGGGCTGGATTTCAACCGGGACTTCTCCCCTCGCCCCCAGCAGGAAAAAGTCCTCGAAGAACACCTGGCCCTGGCGGTCGAGCTGCAACTGCCGGTATTTCTCCATGAGCGCGATGCCAACCAGCGTCTGCTGGAGATCCTCAAGGACTACCGCGACCACCTGCCTGCCGCCGTGGTGCACTGCTTCACCGGTGAACAGGCCGCACTGTTCAGTTACCTGGACCTGGATTTGCACATTGGCATCACGGGTTGGATCTGCGACGAACGCCGTGGCACTCACCTGCATCCGCTGGTAAGGGAAATTCCCCGAGGTCGTCTGATGCTGGAAAGCGATGCGCCCTACCTGCTGCCACGCACCCTGCGCCCCAAGCCGAAAAATGGTCGCAATGAGCCGGCGTACCTGCCCGAAGTACTGCGCGAAGTGGCCTTGCACCGTAACGAAACAATGGAAGACCTGGCGCTGCACAGCACCGCCTGCGCCCGGCGCTTTTTCGGTTTGCCTGCCGTGGATTAATGCGGCGCATTGACCCACGTCAAAAGCGCTGTTCTGAATAGCGGCACAATAATGGCACCTTGCCAATACTGTTTCCGCTATCAGAGAAAACCTTCCATGGGTGCCTGGCTTAGCAATATCTCGCTCAAATACAAATTCTGGGCCGTCAATGCGGTCGCCTTTATCACCACCCTGCTGCTGGTGCTGTACGCCGTACAGCTTGAACAACAGGCGCGCAGCCAGGCGTCGCAGGCATCGGCCCAGGCTCAGGGGCGCCTGCTCAGCGCCTGGCCAGCCGACAAAACCTTGCCCACGGGTGAGCACTGGCTCACCTTTGCTAAAGGCCAGATCCCCCAGGATCTGCCCGCCCTGAGCACTGCCAACGGCTGGACTGAACTCAACCCCATGCCGTTGTTCGGTGAAAACCCGCTGATCGGCGCCGAAGTGATCAGCCGGGCCGGCGGCCAGCAGGTCGCAGTCCTGGCCTACGCGCCGAGCCTGAGCCAAGTGTTCCGTGAACGCTTCACTCATTACGCCGTCGCGGTAGCCGTGCTGATGCTGGCCATGCTCGGCGCCTCGCAGTTGTTGATCCGCTTCCTGCTCAGTCAACTCAACACCCTCAAGGATGTGATGCTGCACGTTGAAAAAACCGGCGACCTCTCGGCGCGGGTGCCATTGGCCTGCAAGGATGAAGTCGGCCAGATGGCCAGTGCCTTCAACGCCATGCAAGCCGGCTACCAGCGGGTGGTCAATACCGTGGCCCGCACCGCCCGGCAACTGGACGACGGCGCCGCACGCCTGGCTAGCAGCATGAACGAGGTACAACACGGCATGCTCGGCCAGCAGAGCGAAACCGACCAGGCCGCCACCGCCATCAACGAAATGACCGCCACCGTCTACCACATCGCCCAGCACGCGGGCGCCACCCGTGACTTGTCCCAGTCCGCCGACACCCTCGCCGGCAGCGGCCAGGCAGTGGTCACCCGGGTGCAGCGCTCGATCGCCGGGCTGTCCAGTGGCGTACAGCAGACCGCCGAAATGATCCAGAAACTGGCCGAAGACAGCCAGAAAATCAACGGCGTGGTCGGGGTGATCCACAGCATCGCCGAACAGACCAACCTGCTCGCCCTCAACGCCGCCATCGAAGCCGCCCGCGCCGGGGAAATGGGCCGCGGTTTCGCGGTGGTCGCCGATGAAGTGCGCAACCTGGCCAAGCGCGTGCAAAGCTCCACCGACGAAATCACCCGCATGGTCTCGGCGCTGCAAGCCGGCACCCGCGACGCCGTGGACTTCATGCAGGAAAGCTCATTCAAGGCCGATGACTGCGTGCAGCAGGCCCAGGAAGCCGGCATCGCGCTGGCTGAAATCACCGGGGCCGTGGCACAGATGCGCGAAAGCAACACCCAGATTGCTGTGGCCGCCGAGCAACAAAGCCATGTCGCAGAAGAAATGAACCGCGCCGTGGTGAGCATTCGCGATGTGACCGAAAACACCGTACATCAAACCGTGGCGTCGGCGACCACCAGCAATGAACTGGCGACGCTGGCCGGGGAGTTGAGCAAGGCGATTGGGCAGTTGAAGTTGTAAGACTGTTCCAGCTGTAATCCGACTCCTACGACCAAGCCTCGATTTACCTGAGATTAAGACGAAACTTCCTCGCTCCTCTCGCGAATAACGCCGACTTCTTTTACCTGACAACCACTGCAAAGTCCCTCGCCTGATCAAACAGCGCGAGGGAGTGCAGATGGTGGTGTTCGTTAAAGCCCTGGTGGATGGGGCTGTCTCTTGATCTCGGTGCTGGCCAACCTGGTACTGGTGCCCCTAGATCCCGAAGCGCCGAAGGTTGAGCGCGTATTCGCGGATTTCCGCACCTGCCTGAATACCTTTGATAAGTGGACCGACAGCTTTTTAAGTGGTTCGACACTTAGCGTGGAGCAGGTATTCAAGGTGGGAGAACAGGTCGCACTGGTCGCGCCGGCCTCTTCCAAAAAACCCAGTCGCACGGTCGCTCAATGTAAAGCCCAGGGCAGGCTGACCCTGGTGCATCTGTTCGAAAGCACGCAGTTCGTGCCTATCGGCAACACGCCCGTGAGGCTGCAAGCCGTTGCACGAGACAGAAGCCCGGTAGGTGCGCCACTGCATCGGACCATTGGCCCCAGCGGCATTCTTGAAGTCAACGACTGTACCCGCGACCAGACGTACGAAATCACCTTTTACCCCAACGTTTCCAAGGCTCACGTCCAGGCGCTGTATGCGTCCTATGAGTCTGTGATCGCCGGGCTAGAAGCGGATTTGCGCAAGGCCTGGGCCGAGCACTTCAAGCCTCGATGGGCGGACTTTGCCAAAGCGCCCGCTTACAAGCGCAGTGCGTTACAGGGCATGGCCTTTGCTGCCGGGCTTGGCAGCGCGCTTTATAACCTGTGGGACAACATCACCGAGCTGTACGACCTACTCGCGAGTCTCAAATCCAATAGCGAGAAGCTGCTGAAATACCTGTCCGAAGCTGAGCTGAAGGCGCTGCTCACGCTGGGCAAAGACACGCTGGCCAAGGGTTTGCTGGTGCTCAGTGATGAGCCGCTGTTGTTTATCTACCTGTCGGCGCTGGTGGCCTGGGTACGCATGCTGCCGCCACCTGACATGTACGAACTGCTGGGTGAAATCACCGGCGAAGTCTTGATCAATCTGTTGCTGATCTGGGCCACGCGAGGCATTGGGGTCCAGCTGCGCCTGGGTGCGCAGACGCTCAGTCACGTCAAGTCCGGGCGGGCGCGGGCGTTGTTGGAGATGCTGGCCAAACACGTCTCGGGGCCTCGGCTGGAGACGCATGTTGAGACCGCCAAGCCTGTGTTGCTGAGCAGTGCGGCGACGCCGGTCAAGGCAGTGCCGGTGGTGCCGTTGAAGGCGGGTGACACGCTGGTTTCGAATCCGGTGCCGATGGTGCGCGGCAAGACCCAGCGCACGACGTTGGTCCGTCAGGAGCCTGTCGATGATGTGCCGGCTGTGGCTTCAAATCCCAAAGGAGATGCGGCGGCTTCTGCGGATAAAACGGTCACTCACGGTTGCCCGGTGTCGATGGTCACTGGCGAGGAATTGCTGACCCTCACCGATGGCGCGTTGGACGGGATCTTGCCGTTTGAGTGGACGCGGCTGTACCGCACCAGCGCGGTGGAAGTCGATTGT
>NZ_LYSO01000085.1:0-27579 GCF_001728935.1 Pseudomonas sp. AP42 | reverse complement strand
CTGTCGAGAACTGCGTAACTCATTGTTTACAAAGGAGTTTTCCGCTTCGACTGCGCCGGAAGTGGGGCGAATTATAGGCTTCCAGAATCTGCCGTCAACCCCATTATTCGGTTTTTCTATCAAAAACCTCAAAAAACCGATGCTTCCACTATATAGATAGCTACGAGTCAGTTTTTGCGCAATATATTGCTCATTCGCTAACAGTTAAGCATCATAGCGCCACGTATTTATCGACCATGACTTCGGAAGAACTCCCGCAATGACCCCCCCTCCTCGCAGCCTGGCATCCGCATTGTTTCCGATCGGCCTGCTATTAATCGCCATGGCGTCCATCCAATCCGGTGCGTCATTGGCCAAAAGCATGTTCCCTATTGTTGGCGCACAAGGCACCACCGCTCTGCGTTTGATTTTCGCCAGTGTGATCATGCTGGTGCTATTACGCCCATGGCGCGCCACGCTGACGGCCAAGTCCCTGCGCACGGTGATCATTTACGGGATGGCGCTGGGCGGCATGAACTTCCTCTTCTATATGTCCCTTCGCACCGTACCGCTGGGGATCGCAGTAGCACTCGAGTTCACAGGCCCGCTTGCCGTCGCTATCTATGCCTCGCGCCGGGCTGTCGACTTCCTGTGGATTGCCCTGGCGATCATCGGCCTACTGCTGTTGATTCCAATGGGCGAGGCCAGTAGCGGTATCGACTGGGTCGGCGCGGCTTACGCGCTGGGCGCAGGCGGATGCTGGGCCCTCTATATCTTGTTTGGCCAAAAGGCTGGGAACGACAATGGTGTTCAGACCGCCGCACTCGGCGTGATGATTGCCGCCCTGTTCGTCGCACCGATCGGCATCGTGCATGCTGGCGCCGCGCTGCTGACGCCCGCCCTGATCCCTATCGCCATCGGCGTCGCGATTCTGTCCACGGCCTTGCCGTACACGTTGGAGATGGTTGCACTCACGCGCCTTCCCGCCCGTACGTTCGGCACGTTGATGAGTATCGAACCGGCGTTCGGCGCCCTATCCGGCCTGTTCTTTCTGCATGAGCATTTATCTCTGGCCCAATGGCTGGCCATCACCTGCATTATCCTCGCGTCCGTAGGCGCTACGTTGACGATGCGCAACGAATCCAAACCGCTAGTACCCGCCGACTGATCATCTTTAAAGTCCGCTCTGGTATTTGCCGCTCATTTAGGCCATGTTTAGGCCGTAACCGAATGTCATTCATGGAGAATTTCGACACGGACAGCATGAACGCTTCGCTCGAGAGCGAGTAAAGCGGCTCTGTTCTTTTGCAGGGCGGCTATTAAGGATGGGAATGAAACGAATTTTGATACTGTTGCTGGTTGTGGGTATCGCTGGCTGTGCTGCAACCACAAAAACAGAAGTGAAACGGGGTAAGAAAGGGCTGCATATCAACTGTTCGGGCCTGTCCTCCTCCTGGGACCAGTGCTACACCAGTGCTGCCAACTCATGCGGCGCCAAGGGCTACCGGGTGATCGCCAAATCCGGCGATAACTCCGAGGAGCCTGGGGACTATCCCTTCGGTCTCAACCCTGCCGGCTATACCAGCCGCAGCATGATCGTCATCTGCAAATAGTTGCCCGAGCAGTCTGTCCTGACTGCTCATCTTAAATCCCGGCCATTTGCGGCATGAAGGCTAAACTCCTGCTCGACCATCGAGCCAATGGAGTTCCCATGCCGCACAACAAGAAAATCGTATTAGTCGTGGGTGCCGGTGACGCAACCGGCGGCGCCATAGCCAAACGCTTTGCCCGCGAAGGTTACATCGCCTGCGTCACCCGTCGCAGCGCCGACAAACTGCAGCCCCTGGTAGACAGCATTCAATCAGCCGGCGGTGAAGCCCATGGCTTTGCCTGTGATGCGCGTAAAGAAGAAGACGTGATCGCACTGGTCGAGCAAATCGAAACCGAGCTGGGGCCTATTGAAGCGTTCGTCTTCAACATCGGCGCCAATGTACCTTGCAGCATTCTGGAAGAAACCGCGCGCAAGTACTTCAAGATCTGGGAGATGGCGTGCTTTTCTGGCTTCTTGAACGCACGGGAAGTCGCCAAGCGCATGGTCACGCGTAACCGCGGCACTATCCTGTTCACCGGCGCCACCGCCGGCTTACGTGGAAGCGCCGGGTTTGCCGCCTTCGCCGGCGCCAAACACGGAATACGCGCCTTGGCACAAAGCATGGCGCGGGAGCTGGGCCCGATGAACATCCATGTCGCCCATGTGGTGGTCGACGGTGCCATCGATACCGACTTCATTCGCGAGAATTTCCCGCAAAAATACGCCCTCAAGGATCAGGACGCCCTCCTCAACCCGGACCATATTGCCGACAACTACTGGTTCCTGCACAACCAGCCACGGGACGCCTGGACGTTCGAACTGGACCTGCGCCCCTGGAACGAAACCTGGTGACTCCCTCTATAACAATAAGCAGTGAGTACAGACCATGAGTAAAACCCTGGAGTTCTTCTTTGATCTCGGCAGCCCCGCCACTTACCTGGCCTATACCCAGTTGCCAGCGCTGTGCGCCCAAACCGGCGCACAGGTGGTGTATCAACCGATGCTATTGGGCGGTGTTTTCAAGGCCACGGGCAATGCCTCACCGATCACGGTGCCTGCCAAGGGGCGATACATGCTCGATGACCTGACGCGTTACGCCAAACGCTACAACGTGCCGCTCAGGTTCAACCCGCACTTCCCCATCAATACCTTGTTGCTGATGCGCGCTGTCACCGGCATTCAAATCCACCAGCCTGAGCGCTTCCTCGACTTCATCGACTGCCTGTTCCAAGCACTCTGGGTGGAAGGCCATCACCTGGGCGACCCAAAGGTCGTGGCCAATGTGCTCACCGCAAAGGGGTTCGATCCCGAGCAGGTACTGGCCCTGTCCAATGATGCAGCCGTCAAGGACGCCCTCAAGGACAAAACCGAACAAGCCATTAAGCGCGGCGTGTTCGGCGCTCCCAGTTTCTTTGTAGGAAACCAGCTGTTCTTCGGCCAGGACCGTCTGGACTTTGTGCGTGAAGCCCTCAGCTAGATGTCGATTGCAGCCGGCAATGCCCCGGCTGCAACCGATCAAATCGCCGCAGTGCGCACCTGCAACCATTCAAGCGCTGCACCATCGAGCAGCGGGCTCAAACGCTCACGCACCTGGGCGTGATACGCGTTGAACCATTCACGCTCATCCGCCGTCAGCAACGACGGCTCCAGGCACCGGGTATCAATCGGGCACAGGGTCAGGGTTTCGAACTTGAGGAATTCGCCAAACTCGGTCTTGCCCGCTTCACGGTTCAACACCAGGTTCTCAATGCGCACGCCCCAACGGCCAGGGCGATAAGTACCCGGCTCAATTGACGTAATCATCCCTGGCTGCATCGCCGTTTGTGGCGCCGCAGCGGCTTGATAGGCAATCACCTGCGGGCCCTCATGCACGTTGAGGAAATAACCTACGCCGTGGCCTGTACCGTGACCGTAGTCCACGCCTTCTGCCCAGATCGGTGCCCGGGCAATGGCATCCAGCAACGGTGAAAGAATGCCTTTGGGGAACTGCGCACGGGACAGGGCAATCACGCCCTTGAGTACCCGCGTGCAATCGCGCTTCTGTTCTTCACTCGGTGTACCGATGGGCACCATCCGCGTGATGTCCGTGGTTCCGCCCAGGTACTGGCCGCCCGAGTCGATCAACAACAAGCCATCACCTTCGATCAGCGCATGCTCTTCTTCGGTGGCGTGGTAATGCGGCATCGCGCCGTTGGCATTGAAGGCGGCAATGGTGTTGAAGCTCAGCGATACATAGCCTGGGCGGCGGGTACGCGCAGCGGTCAGGTGTTCGTCAATCGTCAGTTCGGTAATGCGCTCGCGGCCCAGGGCACTGTCGAGCCAGGCAAAGAATTCGCACAGCGCCGCACCATCCTGTTCCATGGCTTGGCGGATATGTTCCGCGTCTGCCAGGCTCTTGCGGGATTTGGCCAGTGTGGTGGGGTTGAGGCTTTCAACCAGCTTGACGCTCGCGTCGAGGTTTTCCAGCAAGCCGGCAGTGACGCGGGCGGGGTCTACTTGCAAGCTTGCGCCCGCCGGTACCGCTCGCAGCGCTTGCGCCACCTCGCTGTAATCACGCAGGGTCACGCCATCCTGCTCAAGCACCGCCCGCAGTTGCGCATCGACCTTGCCCAACGCCACAAACAAAGTCGCCTGCTGTTGATTGATCAAGGCAAAGGACACAAACACCGGATTGAACGACACATCAGCGCCGCGCAGGTTGAATAGCCAGGCGATGTCATCCAGCGTCGCGATGAAATGCCAGTCAGCGCCCTTGTCTTTCAAACTGGCGCGCAAAGCGGCCAGTTTCTCGCCACGACTGACCGTGGCCTGGGGCGGCAGATGCTGATAGATCGGCTGGTTCGGCAATGCCGGGCGGTCTTGCCAGACTTCATTGAGTACATCGATATCGGTACGCAGACGCGCGCCACGCTCGGCCAACTTGCCACCCAGGGTACGTGCCGAGGCCACGGCCATGACCGCACCGTCCACCGCCACTACGCCACCCTCAGGGGTTTGCTCGGCCAGCCACTCCAGCGGCCCAGGCTGACCCGGTTGCAGCTTCACCAGCTCGATACCGCTGCCCTTGAGTTCCTTGGTCGCCTGTTCCCAGTAACGGCTGTCCGCCCAGACCCCGGCAAACTCCGCCGTGACGATCAGGGTGCCCACCGAACCATGAAACCCGGACAACCACTGACGCCCTTGCCAGTAACCCGGCAAATATTCGGACAGGTGCGGGTCCGCCGATGGCACCAGCAGGGCATGAATGCCTTCGCGGCGCATCAGTTCACGGGTGTGCGCCAGGCGCTGGGGAACCGTTCCATGGGTCAAAGGCTGCGTACTCATTGTGTCTCCTGCTAACCACTAATAATTGTTATGTGTTGCGAATGATAAATCAGACCGCCCAGAATGCCGGCGCGCTCGTCAACGCGGCCTTGATCAACTGCGCGGCCTGGTCGATATCCTGTTCGGTGGTGAACCGGCCCAGGCTCAAGCGAATAGTGCGAGCGGCACTGCGGGCGTCATGCCCCAAGGCCATGAGCACATGGGACGGCGCATTGCTGGCCGAATTGCACGCTGAAGTCGCGGAAAAGGCAATGCCTGCACTCAATGCGGCGGAGTTGAACTCGCCTTCGCTGAAGGTAAGGCTCAGCGTGTGCGCAATACGCTGGGTCGGGCTGCCATTAATACGCAAGCCGGCTACCGACGCCAGTTGATCCAGCAGGCGCTGGCGAAGTGCGACAATCGTGGCCTTCTCATCCGCGAAAGACGCTGCCGCCAGGGCAAACGCCGTGCCCATGCCGGCAATCTGATGGGTCGCCAGGGTGCCGGAGCGCAAACCGCCTTCGTGGCCCCCCCCATGAATCTGCGCCAATACCTTCTGCTGCGCCCGCGGCCCAACATATAACGCGCCGATGCCCTTGGGTCCATACAGCTTGTGAGCAGAGAACGACATCAGGTCCACCGGCCACTGGGCCAGGTCGATAGCCACCTTGCCCGCCCCTTGCGCCGCGTCCACATGGAACAACGCGCCCTGCTCACGCACCCGCGCGCCAATGGCCGGGATATCGTTGAGGGTTCCCAGTTCGTTGTTGACCAGCATCAGCGAGACCAGAAAGGTGTCCTCGCGCAAGGCTTCGCTGACCGCCTCGACGCTGATCAAGCCGTCTGCATCCGGTACCAGGTAAGTCACTGCCACACCGGCTTCCTGCAATTGCCTCGCGGTGTCCAGCGTGGCCTTGTGTTCGATCTGGCTGGTGATGATATGCCCACCCGCCACACCACGGGCCTGGGCCACGCCCTTGAGCGCAAGGTTGTTGGATTCTGTGGCACCGGAGGTCCAGACGATCTGCTCGGCCTCGGCCCCCACCAACTCAGCCACTTGACGACGCGCCTGCTCAACCTTCTGCCGGGCCGCTTGGCCGAATGCATGGGAACTGGACGCAGGGTTGCCGAAATGGGCGTTGAAACCCAGACACTCGACCATCACCTGGATAACTCGCTCATCCACCGGCGTGGTGGCGGCGTAGTCGAAATACAACGGACGTTTATTCATGAGGTTAAAACTCGCAGAGCGTATTCCCAAGAGCAGCGTCTCGGGGGCATCGACCAGAACAGAGGTCGTCAGGTTTAACCGATCGAATGCCATTAAAGAAGGTAACTTTATTTAAATGTGCGTAGGAACGCTCCTGGAATTGAGCTTAACAGGCTGAAGTAGCCCCATGGCAAACAAAAAGCCCGAGGTTCCTTGTGGAAAGCCTCGGGCTTTTTGCTGCAAGAAGCGCGCTCAACTGGGGCGGCCATGCAGGACCACGCTGCGCTCGGCGTTCATTTCGCCCTGGCGATCAAAACCGAAAGGCTTTTGTGGCTGGGCAAGCAACGCGGCGCGCTGGCGTTGATAGTCGTCAAACGACAAGCCGCGACGGCCCAGGGCCTCCAGGGCCAACTGCTTGGTTTCCTCGGCCGTATAGGGACGCAACTCCGGGGAAGGCTGGGTCGCACAACCCGCAAGGACAGAGGTGACAAGTAAAAAGGAAACAGCGAGGAAACGGTTCATGGCGTTGGCCCTGCGAAGGTGGTTTCGAGTCAATGAACACAGGCTACTCCCGGCCTCTCTCGCTGAAAAATCATCGTCCGTGATAGTCGCTATCACGCGTATTGGCGCCTAAGGCGGGAACACCTCCATATTCATTTAAGTTCTATAAATATAGAAACACCTTCATTTACGAATTAAGACGCTACCTCTATAAAGACTTTGCGTGCAGCCCGCTGCCCATCAGGCAACAGCCCTTCAACAAAGCCCGAACTCCCATGAGAGGTCACCATGCAGCTGTTCACCCTGCCGCCCTCGCCTGCCCTAGCCACCTCGATCCGCGCCACAGCCCAGGTTTTCGAAGACCCAAAGTCCCAGGCCCTGCTCGACCATATCCAGCAAGTGGCCCCCAGCGAAGCCAGCGTGCTGATCATTGGCGAAACTGGCACCGGCAAAGAACTTGTTGCGCGGCATATCCACCACCTTAGTGCGCGGCGAAACCGGCCCTTCGTGGCGGTGAACTGCGGGGCCTTTTCGCAATCCCTGGTGGAAGCCGAGTTGTTCGGCCATGAGAAAGGCGCCTTTACCGGTGCCCTCAGCGCCAAGGCCGGCTGGTTCGAAGAGGCTCACGGCGGCACCTTGTTTCTAGATGAGATCGGCGATTTGCCAATGGCCATCCAGGTCAAGCTGCTGCGGGTGCTACAGGAGCGCGAAGTGGTGCGCCTGGGTTCGCGCAAGAGCATTGCTATCAATGTGCGAGTCCTGGCCGCCACCAATGTACAACTGGAGAAAGCCATCAACGCCGGGCATTTCCGTGAAGACCTCTACTACCGCCTCAATGTAGTCAGCCTGGCATTGCGCCCGCTGCGCGAACGTACCGGCGATATCCTGCCGCTGACCCGGCACTTCATCCAAACCTACAGCCAGCGCCTGGGCTACGGCCCGATCAGCGTGAGCCACGAGGCCGAGCACAAGCTAAAGCGCTACAGCTGGCCGGGCAATATCCGTGAGCTGGAAAACGTGATTCATCACACCCTGCTGATCTGCCGAAATGCCGTGATCGAACCCGACGACCTGCGCCTGTCGAGCCTGCGCATCGAACGCCAGAACGACAGCGACACCGATCCCAGTGCAGAAGCCCTGCTGGCGCGGGCGTTTCAAAAGCTCTTCGAGGAACAGGCCGGCGCCCTGCATGAAAAGGTCGAGGACGCTTTATTGCGCGCTGCCTATCGCTTCAGCCACTCCAACCAGGTGCACACCGCCAATCTGCTGGGCCTGAGCCGCAACGTCGCACGCGCTCGCCTGATCAAGATCGGCGAACTGGCGGTAAACAAGCGCAGCCCTGGGGGAAATAGGCAGGGCGAACGGATGCTGCATCTATCCATTTAGCCGGCAGTGCAGGGCATCGTCCTGACTGCGCTCAAAACTGCGCAGTACCTGGAATGTGCCAAAGGTCACGGCAGTGGCCCGGTGAGCACGGATCAGCGTCCAGAAATCTTCGCCGCCTTGCTCAAAACATTTGAAGGCGGCTTCACCCTCCTCGCGCGATTGCCATTGCAAATAATTGAGCACCCGCCGCCCGTCATCGCTGACCTGTACGCTGGCACCCAAGAAGCCGTCATGGCGCACGGCCAGACGTTCGCTCTGGGTGGTCAAGGCGGCCACCAGGGCGGATTGCTGACGGGGTTCGATGTGAAATTCGATCAGTTGAGTGAAGCTGCGATTCTTCTCTGATACCTGCATGAAAACTCCCCTCTCTCTGTAGGCAGAATCTTGCGATTCGATGTGACGCAGGGTAAAACCTCTAGTTAAGTCGAGGTCAAGCACTGTTTGGGAGAGGTTTATGCTCACTAAGGAACTCAGCGTCGGTCAGCTCGCTGCCCGCAGCGGCGTGGCGGTGACCGCCCTGCACTTCTACGAGGCGAAAGGGTTGATCAAGAGCAATCGCAATGCCGGTAACCAGCGGCGTTACCCACGGGATGTGCTGCGCCGGGTGGTGCTGATCAAGATCGCCCAGCGCTTGGGTATTCCGCTGGCCTCCATTGGCGAGGCATTGCAGGCGTTGCCCGATGGGCGCACACCCAATGCTCAAGACTGGGAGCGCCTGTCGGCGTTGTGGCGTGAAGACCTGGATGAGCGCATCAACAAGCTGATGCTGCTGCGCGACAAGCTCAATGGTTGCATCGGGTGCGGGTGCCTGTCGATGGAGGCGTGCCCGTTGCGCAATCAGGACGATAAGCTCGCCGAACATGGGCCAGGCGCCCAGTTGCTGGAGCCCACCACACAGCCTTGATAAAAGCACCTCGTCGGTTGCCCGCAAGCCACGCATTACCTGGCCTATAGTGAAATGCTCGTACCTCGACTCAAGGAGAACGTTATGAGCGTTAAAGCTATTCCCGAGGGTTATCACGGCATTACCCCCTATCTGGGCATCAACGAGGCCGCAAAGGCGATCGAGTTCTACAAGAAGGCCTTTGGCGCCTCAGTGTTCATGCGCCTGGACATGCCTGACGGCCGGGTCGGCCATGCGGAGCTGCGCATTGGCGAAGCGGTGATCATGCTGGGCACGCCCTGCGACGAAACGGCCCTGCGCAATCCGGACGCACATCCCAGTGTCGGCCTGCACCTGTATGTGAATGACGTGGACAAACAATTCAAACAGGCGGTTGATGCCGGCGCCAGCGTGGTGTCCAAGCCGCAGGATCAGTTCTATGGAGATCGCTCGGCGAGTGTGAAGGATCCGTTCGGGCACCTGTGGTTCCTGGCCACCCATAAAGAGGACCTGACCGAGGAGCAAATCCGCCAGCGTGCCATGGAGATGTTCAAGCAAAATTAACCCTGTGGGCGTGAGCTTGCTCGCGCCTGCAACACGCCACACCTTGCCCCAGGTTCCAACCGGCCTGCTCCGGCAAATTAAAGGCCTCTGTGGCGTTTGGAACACGTCAAGGGTTCGTCGATCTGACACCCCGGTAGGCATTGCGCCCCAGCCATATCGTCATGACCAACAAGGCGGTCAATGGCAGCCCATGGAACAACACGATCACCTGGGCCGGCGTCCACGTCACATAGAACGGCCCGACCACCAGCATGCCCACGCCAAAACCGGCCATCTGGATCAGGGTCAAGAGGCTGAACAGCGGCAAGCGCAAGCTATCGGGCTCGCTTTGCGCACGGGAGATCAACGCCACCTCGGACAATCCATCGCCCAGCCCTGCCCACACCACCAGCAACAGCGCCAGCCACAGTTCGGTCTGCTGGAATGTCAGGATAAAGCCGCTGGACATCAACGCCACACCGAGCATGAACAAGCGCTCCATGCCTTGGGTGCCACGACCTTTCAACACTGCACTGGCGATGCGCGCGCCAACAAACTTGCCACAGGCCCATACGGCCAGCAGATAGCCCATGACCGTCTTGGCCGTGTCCGGTGAAATGTACTGCGACAGCACTGGCCAGCCAACGTTATGGGCCGCACTGCCGAGGGTGTCGAGCATACTGATCAGCAACATCGCAGCCAGCACCGGCGCACCGCGCAACCCCGTAGTCAGCTCGTGCCATTCGGCGCCGAGCCCGCGATGGACGGCAACAGCAACGCTATATAACGCGCGCAAGGGCAAGACCAGGCAAGCGGCAATCATATAGGTGCCGATGTTGACGGCAAACACCGCTTCAAATCCGCCCGTGGCGATCAACAAGCCGGAGAGCAAACTGCCGAAGACCGCGCCGGTGGCGGCCGCCGAGGTGATCCATGCGTTGGTATTCACCCGCTGTTCAAGCGCGACCCAGGTGGGCAACTGACTGTTGAGGCCAATGGCAAACAGCGAATTGCACAGGCCGATGCCGAAGGCGATAAAGGGAAGAAGGGTGAGTTGATGGGCCGGTAACAACACCAACAGGGGCGTCAGCAACAGCGCCCGGGCCAGGTCCAACCCCGCCAACGTCCCACGCCCTGCAAACCGCCGGAAAAACGGGATGCCAAACAGGCTCGCGACAATCCCGCCGGTGACCCGGCACGCCAGGAAGATGCTGACAAACACTACGCTCTGGCTGAGCCAGTACACATAAGTGGACAACGCCACCATGTTGAGGAACGCGCCAAAATCCGACACACCGCGGGCAAAGATGATCAGGCGAGCGTTGCGGGTCGACAGATTCAGTTGTTGATCGTGGCTCATGCAGACTGTGCCTCCTCGACACGGCGCAGGCTTACCAAGAGCACATCGCGCCAGGCCGGTGCCGTCTCCACCCGCGGTCGCACCTCCCCGGCCCGATGGTAGAAGCCACGGTCGTTGATCACGATAGTCTCCAGAAATTTCTCCATCGGCAGTTTCAGCAGCCGGCTGTGCTCCGTTTCGTCGGCAAACACCTCCGACAGCACCGGCACCGTGTTGCATTCGCCAATAAAGTGCATAAACACCCAATCCAGGCCGTCCTGGTGAATCCCCGATGTGGTCGGGCTGCTCGATGACACATCCGCCCGCACCCGGAACTGATGAATATCGATCGTATAGGTCTGTTCGCCCAGGTGCGGGGCAATCACCGCAAGGTCCGTCGCCAGCAGCTTGTGCATGAGTGGGTGCTCGATAAAGCCTTCCTCGCTATAGCTCAGGTGGTTCACGCCCTGGCGATAGTTCACCGCGTAGGTGACCGGCGATTTGAACGCCGTATTCCTGTCGATCTGCAATTGCCGTGACGGTAACAGACGATAGCGCAAGATGCGCCGTTCGCGGTGGGTATAAGTCCTGAACGCCTCGTCGCGCACCAGGTTGTCCCAATACGCGCGAAAGCTTTGCTCCTCACCGGGTTCAACATTGACCAGTTCGCGAAAGTCCGGGCGATGACAGAAGTGATGTTCGCGCAAAAGCGCCGAAATCTGAGGGATGTCCATATCGCTATCCTGCAACCGGTGGATCGATGAGGATGCGCAGGTGTTGCTGCAACGCATCGTGCAAGGCATGGGCGTCGGCGGCATTGCCAACCTGGGCCCAGCATTTGAGCAAATAATGCTCCTCGATATCCGCGTCAATGTAGTGGCCGGGATCCTGCGGGGCATATTCCAGCACCGAGCGGTGTTGATCCAGGAACTGCAGGCCGTCAATGCCCCTGAAAACGCCACTGTGCTGCGGATAAATCGCCAGCATCGCGTAGTGTTGCCCCGCATCGGCAACCTTATGTGCGCCGGCCTCCACCTGTGCATTGATGCCCTTCTCGCCCAACAATAATCCCATGTACAACTGATAAGGATCGATACCGGCCAAGTCGCGGAACGCCGAGTTCACATACAGCCCGCCCAGGCGCGGGTTGATCTCGATGACCACCGGCCCTGCGTCCGTCATGCGAAACTCGAAATGCACCACGGCGTTGGTCAAGCCCACCGCGTGCAGGCAGTCCACCGCGTACTGGCGGATCTGCTCGCACTGGGCCTGGCTGAACGACGTCGGCGGGGAAATCAGCAGGTTCTCAAGGACCGTGCCGCTGCGCTCGGTCAGCAGCAGTTTTTCATTGATCAGCAGCGGATGGACGCGCTCGCCGACAATCACACATTCCACACTGCCTTCGATGCCAGGAATATAACCTTCCAGCAGAATGCTGCGCCCTGGCAGGTATTCACGCCGCTGCCCATCTTCAAGCGGCAGGGCGTGCACACAGCCGTAGAAATCCGCATACGCGGCGACGCCATGATCACTCACGAAATGCCGATAATGACTGCGTAGCTCCTCCCAGCTCGAGCATTTTTTGATAAACGCCGAAGCCCCTCCAAAGGGCGGTTTGGCGATCAGTGGATAACCCACGCGCTCGGCGCCTTGCTGGAGTTCCTGTTCGTTGCTGCACAGCATGAACGGTACCGAACGCAACTCATGCTGTTTCAACACGCGGCGCATCAAGAACTTGTTATTGCACGCGGCAATCGCCTCTGGGTGGCTGTAGACCAAGCCCAACCGCTGACACGCCCGCGCAACGATACAGCCCACCTCCCCTTGTGCGGACGGGTGCCCGGCCTGGCAGAAAATCCCCCGCACCTGATAACGCCCGTCCAACTGTCCGACCAACTCCAGGATGGAATGCTCACTGAGCGTTTCGAGCAGGAACACCTCAGCACTGTCGTCCTTGAGTCGTTGCAGGTGCTTGTGCCCGGCCACGGCGGCCGTCAAACAAGCCAAGCCGTGGGCGCGGGCCACCGTGAAATGCGGCTCCCGGTAGCGGTAACGAGCGCAAGCGCTGTCATCTACATCAATAAACAGAATCGCATCCTGTTTCATACCGCATCCTGCCAGCTGCACCATTGGCCCTCCCAGTTGCGAAAACGGTAAGTCCGCTGCCCATCGCGGACTTCAAAATGCGGTAAGTCTTCAGGTTTTTCAAAGTCCAACAACGGCACGGTGAACTTGCCTTGCGCATGAGGTAGTACATATTCGGGCAGGGCAATATTCGATACGCGGCGTTTGAGCCGATCCATGATGGCGATGGCTTGGCTGATCGACGCCTTATACTCTGAAGCACCGGGTGAAAACGGCATGAAGTGATATAAGTAATATGGCTTTACGCCCAGACGATAAAGATTGATGAATAGTGTATGCAACGTCGCTTCATCATCATTTACGCCACGCAACAGCGGCATGTTAGAAAATACAATCGGTACCACGCCCTGAATCCGTTTAACCGCGACGGCAAAATCAGCACTGAGCTCAAGCGGGTGGCAGACATGCACACCAAATGCATTGACCTGGTACTTCTCCAGCATCGCCACCAACTCATCAGTCACGCGAAACGGGTTGAAACTCAAGGCCCGCGAATGAATGCGTATCAGCAGATCATCACGAATGCCGCGCAATGCGGCCAGCATCTCCTCAAGCTTGCGGTCGGCCAACATCAGTGGGTCACCGCCGCTGAGAATCACCTCTTCAATCGCCGGGTTCCCGCGGATGTATTCCACCGAATCCTTGAACGAGTCGGTGTTGGCGTTAGCTTTATCGGTGCCCACCTGCAGCGTGCGCAGCGCCTCGAAACAAAACTGGCAATAGGCATTGCAGGTGTTGGTGGTGCGCAGGATCACGCGGTTGTCGTACTTGTGCTGGCAGATGGGCGTCTTCATCTCATGATTGAGTTCCCAGTTTTCGGAACTGCCGTCGTAGTCGCCCTGCACCTGTTCGCTCCAATACGGTACTACCTGGCGCCACAGGGGGTGGTCCATCACCTCTGCGGTGGTGAGTGAACGCTTGATCAAATCAATATAGTGAGGCGTGATCTGCATCTTGCGATCTTGCAAGTTGTGCTCGATATGCGCCGTTGTGGCCTCGTCCCATCCACCGCAGGCATTGCGCAGTGCAGGTTCATCGCGGATGGCATTCTTCTGCTGCCAACGCCAGTCTTGCCATTGGACTGAACGATGCATGGCTTGATCAAAAATCGACATGAGTTTGAACTCTCTGTTAAGGCATAGGGACGCGTACTTTTCCAGCGCAGGAAAAGTATTATTCGCAGCAATGACAATCGACGGGCAGGCGACAGACCACGATCAAGTAACTAACTTGATCACCGGCACCAGAGAGATATAACAGTTCACCACGTGATGGCGTGAGTAAACGACTAGCACGGTCATGCGATTAACTTCCTTTTTATAAAATTCCGACTTCCAAGTCCGCAGTCACTAAAGCCGATGCCCGCCAATGTGTCAATACAATAACCTTGTAATCCCTCTGAAGTTAACCTGTACCCGCACCAACCCCCCTAATGACAAGGGGTGTTTTCATTCAAGCCAAGCTATTTGAAAAACAAATAACACTGACAGCAACTGTAGAGAGCGTTATTTCTACTTATATAACTACGTAGCCGCACTTCAGCTGAGCCAGGGGTTGGCCGCGAGGGAGTGGCGCTCAACTGCATGGCTGCTGACGATGTCACACAGCGGCATGGAGGTCAGGCCCGGCCTAACGCAAGCCGCTGAACGCCTGCGGCTGGTGTATTGCGTGTTCGATCAGCGCTTGAATGCGGCCTGCATGTGACCCTGAAACATTTTCTTTCATATGCGCCTTAGGGATTTCTCATTCTCATTCGTCTTAACTTAGATACAGCCCGTCGCGTCAGCAAAAGCTACGACTGGCCTTTTCCGGGCCTCTATCGCCCCCTCCGATCAAGACCCCCATTCATATGTCGAAGAAGTCACGCTCCAAACTCTGGTTTCTCGTCCATAGCTGGCTGGCATTGCCCATCTGGTTCTTTGTACTGATCGTCTGCGTCACCGGCACCCTGGCCGTGGTGAGCCAGGAAATCGTGTGGCTGGCCAACCCGGATATCCGCGCCAGCAAGCCGTCGGATGATGCCCAGCCGCTGAGCTTTGACCAGGTGATCGCGGCCATAAAGCGCGATGAACCCAAGGCTATCGTCCAGTCCATCATTCGCCCGGATGAGTCACACTTCGCGCTAAGCGTCGGCCTCAGCTACCCGGATGGGCGCTCCGTGGAGGTGTACGCCAACCCTTATACCGGCGCGATCCAGGGCATCAGCCCCTCATTCAATTTCCAGCAATTCACCCGCGCCCTGCACGGTTGGTGGCTGGTGCCGTTCACCAATGGGTACAGCTGGGGCTGGTACCTGGTGTCTGCGTTGGGCTTGCCGCTGCTGGCTTCGCTGGTCACCGGGCTGGTGGTGTACAAGCGCTTCTGGAAAGGCTTCCTGCGCCCTACCCTGCGCATCCGCCACGGCGCGCGGATCTTCTGGGGCGACTTTCACCGCCTGAGCGGCATCTGGTCGATCTGGTTTATCGCAGTCATTTCAATCACCGGCACCTGGTTCCTGATCGAGGCTGTCCTGGGTGATAACCAGATATCCATTTCCAGCGAACCCATCGTGCCAGTGATTGCGCGGGAGAAGGTGCCGCTGTCGGCACCGGGCGTACCGGCACCGATGATCCCCATCGACAAGGCGATCGACATCGCCGCCGAGCGAATCCCCGGCCTGGACGCCAGCTTTGTGTTTATGCCAAGCAATGCCTACAGCCACCTGCAGATCGGCGGGCGTGGCTGGTACCCGTTAATGTTCCAGACCGCACAACTGAACCCCTATGACGGTGAAATCGCAGTCTCGAACCTGTTGTCCGACCGTACCCCACTGGAATTCGTCACCGAGTCGATGCGCCCACTGCACACCGGTGACTTTGGCGGTTTGTGGATCAAGCTGATCTGGGCGTTCTTCGGCCTGGTGCTGAGCATGATGGTATTGAGCGGCCTGCTGATCTGGACCAAGCGCACTGCCCTGGCCACCCTCAACGCCCTCAAGCGCGAGGCCAAGACGCAACGTCAAACCGCGCCCATCCCGGCCATGCACGCCGAAACCTCGGAGGCCCAGCGATGAGCAAGGTCGCGACCGTACCGCCGTCCCCGCTGCGCGCCTTTTGGCTGAAATGGCGTTTCCATATCAACATCCTGCTGTTGCTGGTGCCGTTGGGGTTCATGCCAAAGTACTTTGCCGATGCCGCACTGTTTCGTGGGGACACCGGCATCGGCGAGCGGGTAGCTGGCCAAGTGCAGGTCGGCCCCTGGAGCCTGACCCTCGCCGAGTTCCGCAACGAAGGCCCGAGCCCGAACCCGGCTGGCCCGATGAAGTTCTTCAACGCTGCCCTGTGTGACACCTGTGCCGAGCAGGTCAAGGCCACTTACCTGCGTATCGGCAAACCCCGCAGCCTGCGCGCCGCCGGAGTGATCTTCTTCGGCACGCCGTACCGCATGGGCGCCGCCCTGCCAATCCCCGAACGCACCCCGGCGGACGCCGAAATATGGGTGACCATGGAAGGCTGGGACGGCAGCATGCACCAGGGTTCCATCCCGCTGAGCCAGGCCTCGCCTGCCACCATTGCCTGGCTGAACAAGCAAGGAGTCAAACCATGACGTTCAAGCGCCTCACCCGCGCCGCGCTGTCGCTGTGCGCCGGCCTGAGTACCACCGCCTTTGCCCACAACCCGATGTGCGAATGCAAGGAAATCCCCGGCGAGCAGATCCAGTGCAAAGGGGGTTTCTCCGACGGCAGTGGCGCCCCCGGCGTAACCCTGGATGTGATCGGCTACGACGAAACCATCCTGGTGCCGGGCAAGCTCGGCGAGGATTCGACCCTGACCTTCAAGAAGCCCGCCGCCGAGTTCTACGTGCTGTTTGATGCCGGCCCCGGCCACGTGGTGGAAATCGACCAAGCGGACATCCCGTCGCAATGAGTACCACACAGGTTGTACGCCCCGCCGGCGCGGGCCACGAAACGCTTTTTGTGCTGCTGTTGTGCCTGATCATCCTCGCGGTGGCGGGCACGGTCGTGGCGCTGCACGGGGAAACCCAGGAAGTCGCGGCGGTGCCAAGCCACCAGTTGGACGCCCGCCGCGACCTGAGCGCGGCCGAGCAAGGCATCTACGCCGACCTGCGGGTGACCCTGGATGAAATCCACCTGTTGCAGCAGGAGCACAGCGCCCTGCCGACGCCTGAGCAACTGGCCGAAGAAGGCTTCGCGCCGTTTGCCCAGGACGCCAGTTCGGTCAGCCGTGGTGGCCATCGCTGGCAGTTGCTGGCACCCGCCGCCTACCTGGGTTTGAGCCAGGCGCCGGCTACCAGCGGTTCGCTGCTGATGCGCGTGCAAGGCAGCGAGCCGGATATCTGGCTCAACCGCAGCGCCAACCTTGCCGCCCCGTCCGACCTCACTGACCAGGCGCTGATCGCGGCCGGCTGGCAGCAGGTGGTCGCGCAATTCGATGCCGGCGTCACCCGCCAGCACCGTCACTGAACGAGAAGACCGATTGCCCATGTCTATGTCATCCCCCCTGTTGCGCCTGTTGCTGGTTGGCCTGTTCGGCCTGATGCTCGCCCCCCTTGCCAACGCCGAGGCGTCCAAGCGCCTGCGTATCGGCATTACCTTGCACCCCTATTACAGCTATGTAGCCAATATCGTGGGCGACAAGGCCGAAGTGGTGCCGCTGATTCCCGCCGGTTTCAACCCCCACGCCTACGAGCCGCGCGCTGAAGACATCAAGCGCATCGGTACCCTGGATGTGATCGTACTCAACGGCGTCGGCCATGACGACTTCGCCGACCGCATGATCGCCACCAGCGAGCGCCCGGACATCAAGGTGATCGAAGCCAACGCCAACGTGCCGCTGCTCGCCGCCACCGGTAACGCCGCGCGCGGTGCGGGCAAGGTGGTCAACCCGCACACCTTCCTGTCGATCAGCGCGTCGATTGCCCAGGTCAATAACATTGCCCGTGAGTTGGGCAAGCTTGACCCGGACAACGCCAAAACCTACACCCAGAACGCCCGCGCCTATGGCAAGCGCCTGCGCCAGATGCGTGCCGACGCCCTGGCCAAGCTGACCAACGCGCCCAACCCGGACCTGCGCGTCGCCACCGTGCACGCGGCCTATGACTACCTATTGCGCGAGTTTGGCCTGGAAGTCACCGCCGTGGTCGAGCCGGCCCACGGTATCGAGCCAAGCCCCAGCCAGCTGAAAAAGACCATCGATGAATTGCGCGCCCTGGATGTGAAAGTGATCTTCTCGGAGATGGATTTCCCGTCCACCTACGTCGATACCATCCAGCGTGAATCCGGGGTCAAGCTGTACCCGCTGTCGCATATTTCCTACGGCGAATACAGCGCCGAGAAGTACGAAGTGGAGATGACCGGCAACCTCAACACCGTGGTCCGCGCGATTCAGGAGGCGGGAGCATGACCGCGGCGCAGCAACTGAACGCCGTCAGCGTCGGCCCCACCCTGGACTTTGACCAGGTCTCGCTGACCCTGGGGCGCACCATGATCCTCGACGGCGTGAGTTTTCAGGTACAGCCGGGCAGCATCCATGCGCTGGTTGGCCCCAATGGCGGCGGCAAAAGCTCGCTGATCAAAACCCTGCTAGGGCAAACGCCGCACCAGGGGCGCTTGAGCCTGGAGTGGCCAACCACACCCGGCACCATCGGTTACGTGCCCCAGGCGCTGGAATTTGACCGGGGCCTGCCGATGACCGTGGACGATTTCATGGCTGCCATGTGCCAGCGTCGCCCGGCATTCCTGGGCCTTTCCAGGCATTACGCAGCAGCGATTGGCGATGCCCTCGAGCGCGTTGGCATGCAAGACAAGCGCAAGCGCCGCATGGGTGCGTTGTCGGGCGGTGAGCGCCAGCGCGTACTGCTCGCCCAGGGGCTGATTCCGGCGCCGCATTTGCTGGTGCTGGATGAGCCGATGTCGGCCCTCGACGAGGCGGGTATCCAAGTGTTCGAACGGCTGCTGAACGACTGGCGCCTGGCCGGGATTACGGTGCTGTGGATCGAGCACGACCTGGAGGCGGTGGGCCGCCTGGCGGATCGCGTCACCGGTCTGAACCGCCGCGTGCTGTTCGACGCCACACCAAAAGAGGCGCTGACCCCGGACCGCCTGCTCACTCTGTTCTCCACCCACCCTCGGAGCCCGGCGCCATGAGTTATGAAGCCTTTCGCTTGATGGTCCAGGGCTGGGCCTCTTCCGGTTACCTGCCCGAAGCCCTGGCCTATGGGTTTGTGGTCAACGCCCTACTCGCCGGCCTGTTGATCGGCCCGGTACTCGGCGGCCTGGGTACGCTGGTGGTGGTCAAACGCTTTGCGTTTTTCTCCGAAGCGGTCGGCCATGCCGCGCTGACCGGCGTGGCCGTGGGCATCCTGCTGGGCGAACCCTATACCGGGCCCTATGGCAGCCTGTTTGGCTACTGCCTACTGTTCGGCATCCTGCTCAATTACCTGCGTAACCGCACCGGCCTGGCCCCCGATACCTTGATCGGCGTGTTCCTGTCGGTGTCCCTGGCACTGGGGGCAAGCCTGCTGCTGATCCTGGCCGGCAAGATCAACGTGCACATTCTCGAGAACGTGCTGTTTGGCTCGGTGCTGACGGTCAACGGCAACGACCTGCTGGTGCTGGCCATTGTCGGCTCGCTGGTGATGGCCCTGGCATTGCCGCTGTACAACCGCATCATGCTGGCCAGTTTCAACCCGCAATTGGCGGCAGTGCGTGGGGTGGCGGTGAAAAGCCTGGATTACCTGTTCGTGATCCTGGTGACCCTGATCACCGTGGCCGCGGTCAAGGTCATCGGGGCAATCCTGGTCGGTGCCTTGCTGGTGATTCCTGCCGCTGCGGCGCGCCTGTTGAGCCAGTCACTCAAAGGGTTTTTCTGGATCTCGGTGCTGATCGCTACCGTCAGCACCCTGTGCGGCATCCTGCTGCCGATCATCTTCGACCTGCCCATCCCCTCCGGCGCCGCCATCATTCTGGTTGCCGGTATCGCCTTCGCCTTCGCCGCCATCGCCCGTGGCGTTATGCCCAGCCTCAAAGGGAATCTTGGATAATGCGCCCTGTCTTTCGCCCACTGGCCCTGGCCATCGCTTGCTTGATGAGTACGTCGGCGCTGGCCGTCGACGGTTTCGACGCCAAAGACTTCAAAGTCAACCAGGGCCTCGGTCACGCAGCCCTGACCAAGACCAAGCAACCGGTCAAGGTGCTGGCCTCGCTGCCGATTACCTATGGTCTTGCCGAAGCGCTGCTCAAAGGCACCGACGTGCAGCTTGAACGCGCCGCGCCGGCCAATTTACCCGGCTCGCGGCAGGTGTCCTACTTCACCGGCCGCGGTGCTGCGACATTGAACACGTTGGCGTTGGACGCCGACGCGGCCATCGGCCTGCGCTCGCTGTGGGCCGATGACCCGCTGTACCCAGTGGCGCGGCGCAGCAATATCCGCATCGTCGAAGTCGATGCCGCACGCCCGGTGGACGGTGGCTTGCCGGGTATCGCAGTACAACCGGGGGTCACCGATGGCTTGAACAGCCAACCCTGGCAATCGAGCAACAATATGGGGCGCATGGCCGACGTAATGGCCGCCGACCTGAGCCGCCTGGCCCCGGCAGCCAAACCCAGGATCGACGCCAACCTGGCCGCGCTCAAACAGCGTTTGCTCAAGCTCACCGCCGACAGCGAAGCGCGATTGGCCAAGGCCGACAACCTGAGTGTGGTCAGCTTGAGCGATCACTTCGCGTACCTGGTCAGCAGCCTGAACCTGGAAGTGCTCAGCACCGATGCACGCGCCGATGCCGAGTGGACGCCTGAGGCGCTGCAAAAACTCAGCGCCGAGTTGAAGGACAACGACGTGGCGGTGGTGCTGCATCACCGTCAACCCAGTGATGCGGTCAAAGCTGCCGTCACTGCCGGCGGCGCCAGACTGTTGGTGTTGAATGTGGACAGCGCCGACCCGGTGACGGAGTTGGAAACCAATGTGGACCAAGTGATCAAGGCACTTACGCCCTGAAGCCCATCGATCGGGCATGCCTGGCTCGGTTCAACTGTGGGAGCGGGCTTGCTCGCGAATGCGATGTACCAGCCGCTGCATTAGCTGACTGTCCCACCGCATTCGCGAGCAAGCCCGCTCCCACATAGGGCCTGCGTTGTGTCATTCAGTCCGAGGCGGCGCTACACCACATCCACCCCCACATGAATCGCATCATGCCGCCAGAACTCCAGGTCACAGTCGATCAGGCGTTGATGCTGGTCGTAATTGACCCGGGCGATGCGCAAGCCCGGGCTGCCCACCGAGACGCGCAGCGCAGCGGCCGCTTCCACCGGCAGTGAGGTCGGCACAATCTCGAAACGCACCCGCCCGTAGTGCAAGTCATATTTGCTGGCATACAGCTCAGTCATCGACTGATTCAAATCACACGCCAGGATCCCCGGAAAATACTGCGGGTTCAGGTAGTGCTCCACATACAACACCAAGCGCCCGTCAATCCTGCGACCCCGGCAAATCTGGATCACGCTCGACAACGCCGGCAATTGCAACCAAGCGCACACCGCCGCAGACGCCGGTTGCAAGCGTGCGGAAATGACCTGCGTGGAAGCCTCACGCCCCTGGTCGCTGACCATGGCGTGAAAGTGGCTGCGCTGCATCAGGTTATAGGCCAGCCGTGGCGGCGAGACGAACCAGCCCCGACGCTCTTCGCGGTAGATCTGCCCTTGGGCTTCCAGTTGTAACAAGGCTTCCCGCACCGTAATCCGAGTGGTACCAAACAACTCGCTGAGCTTGCGTTCGGCGGGCAGTTTGCTGGCAGGCGGCAACAGGCCATGGTCGATCTGCTCTTGTAGCGCCAGGCCGATGGAGGTTACCGCCTTGATTGCCTCATCACGCATCAACGTTACCTATCTGGACTAGACCAGCACCGTTCAGGTGCACAAAACGCGCTCTATCTGGGCTTTTGCTGCTGTGTGCCAGCCTAGGCACTCCAGATGACCGACAGATGACAAAGGCTGTCGACTGCCTCTACCACACCCTGCAATACATCGGCCAAGTCCAGGTGCTGCGGGCCCTTGAGCATGGTCTACGCTAAGTCGGAGCTGAGCGACATCTGCGCTTCAAAAACGACATCGACATGAAACTGTCATCCATGGGGCCTAGATTGGCTCAGGTATTGCTGACCTAGACCAAACCACCGCTAACGTTCAGATAAAACGCCGCGTTGAAAACGCCCAAAGGAGCTTCGGATGAAACAGCTTTTCCTGGCATCACTGTTAGGCTCGACCATTGCCATGTGCACCGCCGCCATGGCTGCTGATACCGATCTAAAAACCTTGGAAGCCGCCGCCAAAGCGGAAGGCGCCGTCAACAGCGTCGGCATGCCCGATGACTGGGCCAACTGGAAAGGCACCTGGGAAGACCTGGCCAAGACCTACGGCCTCAAGCACATCGACACCGACATGAGCTCGGCCCAGGAAATCGCCAAGTTCAAAGCCGAAAAAGACAACGCCAGCGCCGATATCGGTGACGTGGGCGCGGCCTTCGGCCCGATCGCGGTGAAGCAGGAAGTCACCCAGCCGTACAAGCCGTCCACCTGGGCGCAGGTGCCGGATTGGGCGAAAGACAAGGACGGTCACTGGGCCTTGGCCTACACAGGTACCATTGCCTTTATCGTCAACAAAAAGCTGCTGCACGGCTCCGAAGTGCCTACCACCTGGGCTGACCTGCAAACCGGTAAATACAAGGTATCGGTGGGTGACGTGAGCACCGCCGCCCAGGCTTCGAACGCAGTACTCGCCGCGGCCATCGCCAACAAGGGCGACGAGAAAAACATCGCGCCGGGCCTGCAATTCTTCACCAAGATCGCCCAGCAAGGTCGCCTCTCGCTGTCCAACCCGACCATCGCCACCATGGAAAAAGGCGAAGTCGAAGTGGGCCTCGTCTGGGACTTCAACGGCCTGAGCTACAAGGCCAAGATGGCCAACCCGGATGACTACGTGGTGTTGATCCCCTCGGATGGCTCGGTTAAATCCGGCTACACCACCATCATCAACAAATACGCCAAGCACCCGAACGCCGCCAAACTGACCCGCGAATACATCTTCAGCGATGCCGGCCAGCTCAACCTGGCGCGCGGCAATGCGCGTCCGATCCGCGCTGAAACCGACTTGAAACTGCCGGCAGACGTTGCCAAGAACCTGATCCCGGGCGAGCAGTACACCAAGGCCAACCCGCAGCCGATCAAGGATGCCGATGCCTGGGAAGCGACGTCCAAGAAGCTGCCACAAATGTGGAACGAGCAGGTCATCGTAGAAATGAAGTAATCGGTCCCTCTGATCCAAAGGCGGTCAGTGTGGGAGCTGGCTTGCCTGCGATAGCGGGCTGACATTCAACATGTGTGTCCACTGATACGCCGCCATCGCAGGCAAGCCAGCTCCCACATTTGATCCCATTCCAAGTTGATACTGAGCTATACCATCTGTTGCGGAGCCCCAGCCCCCATGAAGCACAATGTCATCCTTGTGGTGCTCGACGGCCTCAACTTCGAGGTCGCCCGGCACGCCATGGGGCACTTGCAGGCCTATGTCGGCGCAGGACGCGCAGCCCTCTACACACTGGAATGTGAACTGCCTGCCCTGTCCCGCCCGTTGTATGAATGCATCCTCACCGGCGTGCCGCCGATTCAAAGCGGTATCGTGCACAACAACGTCTCGCGCCTGTCCAACCAGCGCAGCATTTTCCATTACGCCACCGACGCAGGCTTGAGCACCGCGGCGGCGGCTTACCACTGGGTCAGCGAGCTGTATAACCGCACGCCCTTTCTAGTTGCCCGCGATCGTCACACCGACGACAAGGCGCTGGCGATCCAGCACGGGCATTTCTACTGGAATGACCACTACCCCGATTCCCACCTGTTCGCCGATGCGGAAAGCCTGCGGCTCAAGCACGCGCCAAACTTTTTGCTGGTGCACCCGATGAACATCGATGACGCCGGCCACAAGCACGGCCTCGACACCGCGCAATACCGCAACAGCGCGCGCTCGGCGGACATCATCCTGGCCGACTACCTGCAAGGCTGGCTCGATGCCGGCTACCAGGTACTGGTCACCGCCGACCACGGCATGAACAACGACCGCTCCCACAATGGCCTGTTGCGCGAAGAACGGGAAGTGCCGCTGTTTGTCCTGGGTGACGCCTTCAGCCTGGACACTGACGCTGCGCCGAAACAGACCGACCTGTGCGGCACGGTCTGCGAACTGCTGGGCGTGCCCCACGACAAACCTGTGTGCCGGGAGTTGCTCAAGTGAATGCATTGACCCGCGGCAAATGGCTGGCCCTGCTATGCCTGCTGCCCTTCGCACTGTTCTTTATCGTGTTCGAAATCGCGCCGCTGGTGTGGGTGCTGATCAGCAGCCTGCAAACCGAAGAGGCCGGCTGGAGCCTGGAAAACTTCACCCGCATTTTCAGTTCGAAGTTCTACCGACAGGCGATCCAGTTCAGCCTGGAGATCAGTTTCTACTCCAGCATCTTCGGCATCATCATCGCCACCCTGGGCAGCTATTCACTGCGCCGAGTGGATTCGCCGCTGCGCAACTTTGTCACCGCGTTCGCCAACATGACCAGCAACTTCGCCGGCGTCCCCCTGGCCTTCGCGTTCATCATCCTGCTGGGGTTCAACGGCAGCATCACCCTCATGCTCAAGCAGGCCGGGATCATAGAAGACTTCAACCTGTACTCGAAGACCGGCTTGATCATCCTGTATACCTACTTCCAGATTCCCCTCGGCGTGCTGCTGCTCTACCCGGCCTTTGACGCATTGCGCGAAGACTGGCGCGAGTCGGCCGCCTTGCTCGGTGCGAATGGCTGGCAGTTCTGGCGGCATATCGGCCTGCCGGTGCTCACCCCGGCCCTGCTCGGTACCTTTGTGATCCTGTTGGCCAACGCCCTCGGCGCCTACGCCACGGTCTATGCGCTCACCACCGGTAACTTCAACGTGCTGCCGATTCGCATTGCCGGGCTGGTCTCCGGCGATGTATCGCTGGACCCGAACATGGCCAGCGCCCTGGCCGTGGTGCTGGTGGCGCTGATGACCGTGGTCACGGTGGTGCATCAATTGCTGCTCAAGAGGAGCTACCATGTCTCGCGCTGAAGCCGGCTCGGCCTCCCTCTACCACCGGGTGGTGGTGTACCTGTTGTTCCTGATCCTGGTGCTGCCTTTGGTAGGCACCTTTGTCTACTCGATTTCCAGCAGTTGGTCGGCAACCATCCTGCCCGCCGGTTTCAGCGTGAAATGGTATGTACAGCTGTGGAGCGACCCGCGCTTTCTGATGGCCTTCGGGCAATCGTTGCTGGTGTGCGTGGGCGCACTGATCCTTTCAGTGGTGTTGATTTTGCCGCTGCTGTTCGTGGTGCACTACCACTTTCCCAAGCTCGACGCGTTGATGAACATCCTGATCCTGCTGCCCTTTGCGGTGCCGCCGGTGGTGTCCTCGGTAGGTCTGCTGCAACTCTACGGTTCCGGGCCGCTGGCAATGGTGGGTACGCCGTGGATTCTGATCGGCTGTTACTTCACCGTCGCGCTGCCGTTCATGTACCGCGCGATCACCAATAACCTGCAGGCCATCAACCTGCGCGACCTGATGGACGCCTCGCAACTGCTCGGCGCCAGTACCTGGCAGGCCGCGATCCTGGTGGTGCTGCCCAACCTGCGCAAGGGCCTGATGGTGGCGCTGCTGCTGTCGTTCTCGTTCCTGTTCGGTGAGTTCGTGTTCGCCAACATCCTCGTCGGCACTCGCTACGAAACCCTGCAGGTGTACCTCAACAACATGCGCAACAGCAGCGGCCATTTCACCAGTGCGGTGGTGATCTCCTATTTCTTCTTTGTGCTGGTGCTCACCTGGGCCGCCACGCTCTTGAACAAGGACAAAAGCCAATGAGCTTCGTCAGCGTCCAACACCTTCAAAAAGGCTACACCGGCACACCGGTGTTCAGCGATATCAATTGCGAGATCGCCAAGGGCGAGTTCGTCACCCTGCTCGGCCCGTCCGGTTGCGGCAAATCCACCCTGCTGCGCTGCATCGCCGGGCTTACCCCGGTGGACAGTGGCCAAATCCTCCTGGATGGCCAGGACATCGTGCCCCTGAGCCCGCAGAAACGCCAGATCGGCATGGTGTTCCAGAGCTACGCGCTGTTCCCCAACATGACCGTAGAGCAGAACGTCGCCTTCGGCCTGCGCATGCAGAAGGTCAACGCCGACGACAGCCACAAGCGCGTGCAAGAAGTGCTGCAACTGGTGGAGCTCAAGGACCTGGCCGGCCGCTATCCGCACCAGATGTCCGGTGGCCAGTGCCAGCGCGTCGCCCTCGCCCGCTCCCTGGTGACCCGCCCGCGCCTGCTGTTGCTGGATGAGCCGCTGTCTGCGCTGGATGCACGGATTCGCAAGCATTTGCGCGAACAGATCCGCCAGATCCAGCGCGAACTGGGGTTGACCACGATCTTCGTGACCCACGACCAGGAAGAAGCCCTGACCATGTCCGACCGCATCTTCTTGATGAACCAGGGCAAGATCGTGCAGAGCGGCGATGCCGAAACCCTCTATACCGCGCCGGTGGATGCGTTCGCTGCCGGGTTTATCGGCAACTACAACCTGCTCGATGCGGACAAGGCCACCCAACTGCTGCAACGGCCGATCAGCGGGCGCATCGCGATTCGCCCCGAGGCCATCGAGTTGAGCCGCAGCGGCGAGCTCGACGCGCTGGTGCGTAGCCACAGCCTGCTGGGTAACGTGATTCGCTACCGCATCGAAGCCCGTGGCGTCGAGCTGGTGGTGGATGTGCTCAATCGTTCGGCCGACGACCTGCACCCGGATGGCCAGCGCCTGGCACTTTCCATCGACCCCAGCGCACTGTGTGCAGTAGCCTGACAGGCAGCGACCTATTGAGAGAGAGCATCACCGATGGCATTGGTAATTTTTGATCTGGACGACACCCTCATCCACGGCGACTGCGCCACGCTGTGGAGCGAACAGATGGGCCGCCTCGGCTGGGTAGACCCTGAGTCATTCATGCGCAGGAACAACGAGCTGATGGATGCCTACAGCCAGGGCAAGCTGTTGATGGAAGATTTCATGGATTTCAGTCTGGAGCCGATGATCGGCCGCACCCCGGAAGAGATCGAGCACCTGGTGGAGCCATGGGTCGAGGACGTGATCGAGCCGCTGATCTACAGCGACGCCACCAAGACCATCGCCCGCCACCGCGCGAACGGCGACCGGATCCTGGTGATTTCCGCTTCGGGCACTCACCTGGTCACGCCGATTGCGGCGCGTATCGGTATCGAGGAAGTGCTGGGGGTCAACCTGGAGGTCAGCCACGGCGTGTACAGCGGTAATACCGTAGGCGTGCTGACCTATCGTGAGGGCAAGATCACGCGGTTGATGGAATGGCTGGAGCAGGAAGGTGAAACCCTTGAAGGTGCGTATTTCTACTCGGATTCGCGCAATGATTTGCCGCTGCTGCTCAAGGTGGATCACCCGCAGGCAGTGAACCCGGACCCGGTGTTGCGCGCCCATGCCGAACAGGCCGGCTGGCCGATCCACCACTGGACCTGAATCAATAGAGATCAACCTGTGGGAGCTGGCTTGCCTGCGATAGCCATCGGTATCTACACAACTCTGAAGTGAACGACGGTAACCACGATGCGAAGCGAGCCGCTCTTGATCTTGAT
>NZ_LYSO01000084.1:0-27663 GCF_001728935.1 Pseudomonas sp. AP42 | reverse complement strand
GTACCCTGTCCAACTGTGTTGACTGGCAGGCCGTCTTCGCAGGCAAGCCAGCTCCCACATTTGGATGGTGGTGTGTCAGGTAGATCAGTGTCGGCTGTCAGGCCGCAATCGCAGGCAAGCCAGCTCCCACACTCAGATCAGCGCACGATCTTGTCTACCTGAATCCCCAGCTTCTTCAGGCGATACCAAAAGCTGCGCTCGGAAATCCCGATCCGCTGCGCCGCCGCGGCCTGCACCCCATTGCTCTCCTGCAGCGCCGCCAGAATGTAGGCTTTCTCCACCTCAGCCAGCGCCGCATCCAGATCCCGCGGCACGCCCGGCCCGTCGCTGAGGATCGCGGTCACATCGCCCTCGCTCGGTTTGGAAGCAAACAGATACCCCGGCAAATCAATATCCTCGATCACCGATGAAGCCGCCACGATGGTTGCGCGCTCCACGCAGTTTTGCAGCTCGCGGATGTTGCCCGGCCAGTGATACGCCGCCATGGCCTGCAACGCCTCAGGGCTGAAACCGGTGATGCGTTTGCCGGTGGTCGCGCTCAGGGTGTGGGCGAAGTGGCGCGCCAGGGGCGCGATGTCTTCCACGCGTTCGCGCAAGGACGGCAAAGGAATCGGGAAGACATTGAGGCGGTAATACAGGTCTTCGCGAAATTCCTTGGCCGCCACCGCATCCAGCAAGTTCTTGTTGGTGGCGGCAATTACCCGTACATCCACCTTGCGCTCGCGGGGGTCGCCTACCGGCTCGATAACCCGTTCCTGCAAGGCGCGCAGAATCTTGGCCTGCAACGCCAAGGGCATATCACCCACCTCATCCAGAAACAGCGTGCCCTTGTCGGCCTGCATGAAGCGCCCTACCCGGTCAGCCACGGCGCCGGTGAACGCGCCTTTGCGATGGCCAAACATTTCGCTTTCCAGCAAGCCTTCAGGGATGGCCGCGCAATTGACCGCCACGAAGGGTTGGTCGGCACGGCTGCCATGCTTGTGGATGGCGCGGGCGACCATCTCCTTGCCAGTGCCGCTTTCGCCGGTCAGCAGGATGGTGGCGTTGCTGTCGCGTACTGAGTCCACCGCCTGGAGCACCTGGCGAAACGCCGGGCTGTCGCCCACCAGGCTGTCGAACTGTGCATGTTCGTCCAGCTCGGCGCGCATGCGCGCGTTGTCGCGCATGATGTCGCGAAATTGCAGGGCCTTGGCCACGGTAATGTCCAGCTCGTCGATATCGAACGGCTTGGCAATGTAGTCATAGGCACCGTTACGCATCGACTGCACGGCATTTTTTACCGTGCTGTAGGCCGTCATCACGATCACCGGCAAGGTCGGATAACGCACCTTGATCTCGGCCAGCAACGCCGGCCCGTCCATGCCCGGCATGCGCCAGTCGCTGATGACCAGGTCGATGTCCTCCTCCCCCAGCACCTTGAGCGCGTGCAGGCCATTGCCCGCGCTGAACACCTGGATGCCGTTCTGGCTCAAGGCCTGGGTCAGCAGATCACAGAGCTTGGGCTCGTCGTCGACCACCAATACGTTATGCGTCATGCCCGTCCTCATCTTCACCGTCGTCTTCACCGTCAGCCGGAATGTACAGGCTGAAGGTCGCGCCGGCATCTTTCTCGCTGGCGCATTCGATGCTGCCGTCGTGACTTTCCATGATCGAATAGACTTTGGCCAGGCCCAGGCCCGTGCCCGAGGCCTTGGTGGTGACGAATGGCGTGAAGATACGCTCCACCATGTCCGCCGGGATGCCCTCGCCGGTATCGGCGATGCTGATCACGGTGTTGTCGCCCACGCTGCGAATGCCCAGGGTCAGGCGCCCGCCGTCGGGCATCGCGTCGATGGCGTTGAGAATCAGGTTGAGACACGCCTGCTTGAGCTGCTTGGCATCGGCGTAGATCGTCGCGCCAGGCGCCTGGTCGTCAATCTGCGCGTCAATGCGATGGCTACTCAGCTCCGGGCCGCAGAAACCGAGGATTTCTTCCACCAGGGCGCGTGCCGGTTGCTGCACGCGTATCGGCGGGTTGGGCTTGGCGAAATCGAGGAACTCAGTAATCAGCTCGTTGATGCGGCTGACCTCGCTGATGACATATTCCAGATGGCGCTTGTCGGTTTCCGCCAGGTCAGCGCGCCGATGCAACAGTTGGGTGGCGGTCTTGATGATGCCCAGCGGGTTGCGAATTTCGTGGGCCAGGCCCATGGCGACTTCCCCCAGGGCGTGCAAGCGGTCACGCCGACGCAGTTGGGCTTCCAGGTGATGCAACTCGCCCAGGCGTTCGGTCATGTGGTTGAAGGTGCTGCTCAATTGCGCCAGTTCGTCACCGCCACTGACCACTACGCGGTGCGCGTAACTGCCCGAGATCACCGCATCCACGCCCTGGGACAAATCGCGCAGGGGCTTGGTCAGACGCCGCGACACCAACAACCCGGCCGCCAGTGACAGCGCCGAGCTGACCAGGAAGATCAGCACGAACAGGTTGCTCTGGTTCACCAGCCCCACCAGGCTGGTATGGCGTAGCAGGCCGCTGAAAATCACGCCTTGCAACTCGCCGGCGTCATTGAAGATCGGCCAATACAAACCGCTGTACTGGTTAGTGAACTGCTCGCTGGGCTGCTTGGTGCTGCGCAGGTAGGCTTCGACATTCTTGGGAATGCGCGAGGGGTGATTGGCGAAGCGCTGGGTGGAAAATATCTCGGAGAAACCGGCAGGGTTGGCCAGGTACAAACGCAGGTCGAGGGAATGCACATCGGCCACGCTGGTGAGGAAACTGCTGTCCAGGTAAGTGGCGACCAGCAACAGGTAATCCACGCCGTCACGGCTGGTTTCGAAGGTGGACACCACCAGGCCCGTGCTCACGCCGGCGACTTGCACAGTCTGCAGCACCGCGTTGCTGGTGAGGTTGATCTGCCTGACGATGTCATCGGCGGCCGTGCTGAACATCACTTTACGGTCGCTGGTGCGAATCAGCGCCACCACGTCGATATCGGTGGCATCGGCAATGTCGGCGGTGAGCCGGTCATGCTTCTCGGCATTTTTGGACGACGGCGGGCTGGTGTAGCGCAGGAACAGCTTGGCCATGCGCGCGTTGTCGTGAAGGATGTCGCCGATTTCGTCCTTGACGATCTTGGTCGACTCTTGCAGCCAGATCCGCACGTTGCTGTCGAAAATCTGCGACAGCGTGGTGGCGGCCAGTTCAGCCGCGATCATGGTGGGAATCACGCTGACCAGCCAGAACGCCAGCACCAGCTTGCGCTGGACGCTCCAACGCGAAATGGCAAAGGGGCGGGCTTTCTGGCGGGTCTTGGTAATCATCAGGTTTCGCTTATCGCAGCAGCCATGGCAGGGTCGGAACGATCCGGTCGAATAAACAGTTTTACAAGCTTGAGCAGGCCGTTGACCAGCCGGTTGCGGTGGCGGAAGAACAGGCTGTTGCCCTCGAACTCGCACCCCAGGCGCAGTTTACTGGCATACCCGGCCTGGCCGCACTCGTACAGCGCAATACGATGTTCAATACAGTAGTCGACATTAGTCAGCCAGCTGCGGAAGTACAGGTTGTATTCACGGCTGAACTCAAGGTCATGGCCAAAGAACTTGTCCACCAGCCGATGCTCGTCCAGCAGGATAAGGTTGAACGCCACCAGGCGCTCGTCCACCCAGTACAGAACACAGACCGCCCGCTCGTGCAGGTGTTCGAGCACGCCCGTGAAGTAACCGGCGGGCAGGCGCTCGAACTGCAAGTCTGCGCGCGCAAGCGTGGCTTCATACAGGCGCATGACCTCGGGCAGCACGTCGTCGATATTACGCCGCCACTCGACCCGCGGGCCCGGTGCGCGCAGTTTGCGACGCAGGTCCTTGCGCGTGGATTTGCCCAGCGAGCCGAGGTAGGCATCCACCGAGCCATAAGGCAGCGGCAACACCCCGGTGGGCAAGCTGGGCATGCTTTGAAAACCGGCGGCAAGGCAGCTCTGGGCCCAATGCGGGTCGTTGGTGGGCGCATCCTTGACCGCCAGCAAGCCGATACCGAGCGCATCGGCATCGCTGCGCGCAGCCGCCAGTAACTGCTGCAACAGCAACGCGCGCCGGGATTCGGGCACATGGCTGGCGACCCCAGCATCACAGCGTTCAGCCACCGGCGAACCGATGGCGTACAACGCCAATTGCAGAGCCCCCGGCCACAGCCGCTCCAGGCGCTCGGTCAAGCGCTTGCCAGCCCCCGACACGGTGGTGTCGAGGCGATAATGGGTGATGAACGCGGCCGCCACGGCCACCAGCGTTTGGTCCTCAAAGACCGCCAGGTAACGCCACTGAAAGTCATCGATCGCGGCGTTTTCCACGGCCAGGTAATAGTCCCAATCCTCCAGGGCACCGGGAAAACAATCGTTCCAGGCATCGCGCTGGATAGCCCGGATGGTCGGGTAGGCGTGGGTGGTTATCACAGATTGCCCTTATTTCTATGGCGAACGCCGATCCAATGTGGGAGCTGGCTTGCCTGCGATGCAGGCGCCTCGGTGCGTCAGGCAGACCGCAGTGATGCCATCGCGGGCAAGCCCGCTCCCACATTGACCTGCGTTGGCTTGAAGACTGCGTGCTGCTCGACAAACCTGGCACTCAACTCGATCACCCGCCGGTACTGCAAATCCACGGTGATCATGTGGTAGCAGTTGTCCAACAGGATCTTGGTCACCGGCCCGCCGAGGTGGCGCTCTACGTAATCGGCATTCCAGCGGCTGGTGATGTCGTCCTCGATGGAATGCAGCACCAGCGCCGGCACCTTGATCTGCGGCATGCGTTTCTTGACCACGGCGTTCATGCGGTGCAGCTCGCGCACGGTGATGCCTTCCATGGTCAGCAACCCCGCCTCGCTGCTTTCGCCTTCCTTCATCTGCCGCTCGACGATGGCCCGCAGGCGCTCGTTCTTGATGCCGTAGGGCGGCTTCTCTTCGAAGCTGCAAATGTGCACGCCGAACGGAATCTTCATCAGCAAGGGCGTGAGAAACGCCAGTTTGTTGATGCTCCAACCGTCGTACTTCAAGGTGGTGGAATACATCAGCAACCCGGCAACTTGCCCTGGGTGTTCGGACGCCACATACATCGACATCACCGCGCCCATCGACAAGCCACCGACAAACACCTGGGCGTGGCGCTGCTTGACCTGTACGAAGGTCTTGCGCACGCCTTCGTACCAGTCCTGCCACCCCGTAGCTTGCAAGTCGCTGTTGTCACCGCAGTGCCCGGCCAGCGTGGGTACGTACACCGTGCAGTTGCCCGCCTTGGCCAGGCCCTTGGCGACCTGGCGCAATTCGGTCGGTGTGCCGGTCAGGCCGTGGATCAACAGGATCCCGACCGGACCATCACCGAGAACGAAGCCGGCAGTGCCTTCACCGAGGTCGATCCCTTGAGCATTCACCGCGTGGTCGCTCGCACCAGCAGTTGCTCCAGCAACTTGAGGCCCAGGTCGATTTCCGGGTAGCTGATCTCCAGGGACGGCGCCAGGGTGATCACGTTCTTGTAGTAACCGCCCACGTCGAGGATCAACCCGAGTTTCTGGCCGTCTACCACCATGTCGCCTTTCATGCCTTCTTCGACCATGTAGTCCAGGGTCGCCTTGTCCGGGGTGAAGCCATCCGGGCCGCAGATCTCGCAGCGCAGCGCCAGGCCCAGGCCGTCCACATCGCCGATGATGGGGAAGCGTTTTTGCAAGTCTTGCAGGCCTTCCAGGAAGTATTTGCCCTTGGCCATGACCATGGCACCGTAGTCGACTTCGCTGGTCATCTTGAACATTTCCAGGCCCACCGCGGTACCCAACGGGTTGGAGGCGAAGGTGGAGTGAGTCGAACCTGGCGGGAACACCTTCGGGTTGATCAACTCTTCACGGGCCCAGATACCGCCCAATGGGTTAAGACCATTGGTCAACGCCTTGCCGAACACGATCACGTCCGGTTGTACGTCGAAGTGCTCGATCGACCAGAGCTTGCCGGTGCGGTAGAAGCCCATCTGGATTTCGTCGGACACCATCAGGATGCCGTGCTGGTCCAGGACGTGCTTGAGCTCGCGGTAGAAGTTCATCGGCGGGATCACGTAGCCACCGGTGCCCTGGATCGGCTCGACATAGAAAGCTGCGTATTCGCACTGGTTGGTTTTAGGGTCCCAGACACCGTTGTATTCGGTCTCGAACAAGCGGGCGAACTGCTGCACGCAATGGCTGCCGTACTCTTCCTTGGTCATGCCCTTCGGGCCACGGAAGTGGTAAGGGAAGGGGATGAAATTGGCGCGCTCGCCAAAGTGGCCGTAGCGACGACGATAGCGGAAGCTGGAGGTGATCGACGAGGCGCCGAGGGTGCGGCCGTGGTAGCCGCCTTCGAAGGCGAACATCAGGCTTTTGCCGTTGCTCGCGTTGCGCACCACTTTCAGGGAGTCCTCGATGGACTGCGAGCCGCCGACGTTAAAGTGCACGCGACCATCGAGACCGAATTTGTTCTTGGCATCGACCGCGATCATTTCCGACAGCTCGATCTTGCCTTTGTGCAGGTACTGGCTGGCGATTTGCGGCAGCGTATCGATCTGCTTTTTCAGCGCGTTGTTCAGGCGCGGGTTGGCATAGCCGAAGTTGACGGCCGAGTACCACATTTGCAGGTCGAGGTAGGCCTGGTCTTCGGTGTCCCATACATACGAGCCTTCGCAACGGCTGAAGATACGCGGTGGCTCGATGTAGTGAACGGTGTCGCCGTAGGAGCAGTACTTGGCTTCTTTATCCAGAAGCACCTGGTCTTCGGCGGTAGCGATACGGATATCAGACATGATGGAAGAGTTCCTGATGGTCAGAAGAGGTGTTGAAGGTGGTGGCGTTGGCAGCGAGGCCTTGTGGCAGCTTGGCCAGCAACGCCGGCACTTGCGCAAAGGTGTCGAAGCGCGCGTGAGGAATCTGGTGGGCGACGCAGTAGTCGGCGAGGCTGCCCTTGGCAAACACGAAGTCCGCGGTGGAGGCCACGCACATGTCGGACTTGCCGTCGCCGATCACCAGCACGCGCTTGTTGCGCGGCGTGGATTTGCACTTGCAGTTGCCCGAAGCGGCGCGGCAGGCATCGCTGGCATACGGGAAGTCGATGCGCCAGCTGTCCTGGTCGACCTGGCGCAGGCGGTTGGCGAGGATCGGCAACAAGGTCACGTAGTTGCGCGAAAGGATGCGGGCAATGCCCTGCTCGATGCCGTCGCTGACCACTTCGATCGAGGCACCCAGGCCCATGACGTGATCGACAAAGTCCGGGAAGTCCGGGTCGATCTCGACGCTGTCGAAGTACGCCAGCAGTTCAGCCGGGGTGGCCTTGATCAGCGCCAGTTGGCGGCTCAGGCATTCGCGTGAACCGATATGCCCATCCAGCCATTCCTGCTCAATGGTTTCCCACTCGGGGCCGGCGAAGCGTTGGAGGACGTTGTCGATGACATCGGTGGGGGTAATGGTCCCGTCGAAGTCACACACGATATGCCAGTTGATCATCTGCCTTTCCTTTAGGTAAAGGGCCTTGGAGGAGCGCGCTGTCTGCGCTTGCCAAGGGATAGAGCAGGGACTGTGCCAACTGGCCAGAAGCCCGCAGGGCTGGGGGTTTGGGCGAAATGCGCAGCGATATATGTCGCAGGAGCTACAATTTTTGTAGCTTGCTACAAACAACATGAGTGCTTGCGCAGGCGCGTCGGTTTGCGCGTTCATGCGCGCCTGCCCACCTTCAGGAAACGTCGCCATGTCCAAGCTCGCTGCTGCTGTATTCACCGGTTTACTTGGAGGGTGGGGCCTTTGCGGGGCCGCATGGGCAGAGGGCATCACGGGCGATGTGGGCGCGGGCCTCAGCTATCAGCCCCACGACCCCACTGGCAGCCGCTACGAAACCCGGCCTGTGCCGTACCTGGACCTGGATTGGGGCAACGTCAGCCTGAGCACCGATGACGGCCTGACCTGGAGCGCCCTGGATACCCACGGCCTTACCGCTGGCCCCTATATCAACTACCTTTCGGGGCGCACCTCCAACGGCGAGTTGCAAGGCCTGCGCAACGTGTCGGACATGGCGGAAGTGGGCGGTTTCGTCCAATACGCCCCGGCCAATTTCTGGCGGGTCTACGCGCAATTGGGCCAGGCCGTGGGCGGCGGGCATTCCCAGAGCGGCGCACTGGGTAAAATCGGCGGCGAACTGGGTTACCCCTTGGGTGGTGGGATTATCGGCAGCAGTGGCCTGGTTGCGCATTTTGCCGATGCGCGCCAGACCAATACCTTCTTCGGCGTGGACAACAACGAAGCCGTCGCTTCAGGCCTGCGGCCTTATAACGCGAGTGGCGGCTTTCAGAACGTGACGCTGAGCCAAAGTTTTTCCTTCCCCCTGGCGCCCCATTGGTCACTGCTGACCAGCGCCAGCTGGGTACACCTGGTGGGGTCGGCGGCCAAGAGCAGCATCGTCAAGGAGGCTGGCCAGGTGAATCAGGGCCAGGTGCAGACGGCGATCAGCTACACCTTCGACTGAATCACCTGGGAGCAAAACCGGGAGCAAAATGTGGGAGCGGGCTTGCTCGCGAAAGCAGTGTGTCAGTCACCCGATACTTCACTGATCCACCGCATTCGCGAGCAAGCCCGCTCCCACATTGGGCCTGTGTTTCATAGCACTATTTTCAGTGTTCTTCGCCTTCAGCCAACAGCGCGATACCACCGATAATCACCACCACGCCCACCCAATGCAGCACGCTGATGTGCTCGCCCAGCCCCAGCCAAGAACCCAGCAATACGGCCACAAACACCAGCGAACTCAGCGGAAACGCCAGGGACAAACTGCTACGCCGCAAAATCAGCATCCACACAAAAAACGCCCCGAGATAGCTGGCAATCGCCGCCAGAATTCCCGGGTTGCGCGCCACGTCCGCCAGCCATTGCCAACTGAAGTCCATCGGCCCCAATTGATCGCCGGCCACCTTGGTGAATAACTGCCCGGCGCTTTCGGTGGCGATCAGCAGTGCCCACAGCACCAGGGTGCCAAGCCGCCCATGCAGCCAGCCGGTATTGATTGTTTGCGTTGTCATGCCTGGTTCCCCGCGATTGCTACCAACATCACACCCAACGTGATCACCAACGTGCCCAGCCAGCGACGTCGGCTGACGGTTTCCTTGAGCACCACCCTGCCCGCCAGCACCACCAGGCAATAGGCCAACGCCGCCAGCGGAAACAGCAGACTCAAGGGCGCGCGGGACAGCGCTTCGAGCCAAACAAAAAACTCAATGACATAGGCGCCGACGCCGGCCCACAGCAGCGGCGCATTGAACACCTGGCCCCAGAACGCACGCAGGCGAAAACCGCCATCGAGTTGCGGCAAACGGTCCACGCCCAGTTTGAAACACAGCTGGCCAATCACATCGAGGACGATGGAAAACGCCAGTAACAACACCACGGTCAGGGTCACGGGAACAGCTCCTCAAACAGGTCGATCAAGGCTTCATTGGTTGCGGCGTTACGCTGCAAGTCTTGCGGGCTCCAGCGCTCCGGTGGCGGCTGGTCGGACTTGGCTTCCCAGCGCTTGAACGCGTTGCTGAATGCCGGCGTAGCGAACTCACCGCAAACGTCGATGCCGATGATGCGCTTACCCGCCGCCAATGCCCGCAGGGCCTGGAGCAAATGGGTCAGGCGCATGCCACCCTGGTCCCAGTTGGTGGCGGCGTCTTCACTGGCGAGCACATCTTTGTCGATGGTGATCCAGATCGCCTCGGTGGGCAGACTGGCAATCATCTGGTCGAGGAAGGCTGCCCAATCCAGGTCCGCCAGGTTGCGCCAGTGCAGGTGGTTTTCCTGTTGCTGGTGGCCGGCGCCGTCACCCACCCGGCCCCAGACCTTGGATGGCGGATGCTGCCAGGGAAACAGCTGCAAACGCCCACGCTTGAGGGCTCCAAGGTTGCCGCCGCGCAGTTGCGGGTTATGCAGGTCATCACTGCACGGGCCGAGGGTGACGATGCGTTGGATCGCCGGCATCTTCAGCGCCCGGTTGACCCACGAACCGCAGTGCCGCTTGGGCGCAAAGCGCACCCAGTCAGGGTGGTTGTCAAAGTGGATCAGGCTGACAGGCTCTTTGAGGTCGGCCAAAAAGGCCGGCGTGAGGTGGTGATAATCGCCGGAGCCGACAAACAGGATTTCCGGGCGCGCGTCACGGGGCCGTGGCCGTTGGGCCAGGCGCTCGACGAAACGCTTCCAGGTTTTTTCGGTGGACCACAAACGCAATTTCGGGCCCAGGTCCAGCAGGTCCAGGCGCGTGGCCCGACCGCTGGCCAACCGCCGGGCAATCGGTGCCTGGCCGGTGAGGCTGTGGTCAAGGTCAAGAATATTCAAGGTAAGTTACACCCCTAATGGCAGCGCCCAACCGCAGGCCGGTTGAGCTTTAGGGGGGTAATGCAAGGGATGGGCCAGCGCTTCTCTTAACGCCGACACAGATCAAATGTGTGAGCTGGCTTGCCTGCGATGGCCATGGGTGTCTACACAACTTTGCGCGTTGTAACAGCAGACGCTAACCACGATGCGAAGCGAGCCGCTCTTGATCTGCTTTTGATCTTGATCTCAGGCGCCCCGTTAAACCACGCTGGCCGAACGCAGGCTTGAATTCGTGGGTAACCCGGCAGGACGCCGGGTTAGCCGCCCCGCGCCATGGATGGCGCGTGGCGGCGGCCCACGGATTCAAGCCTGCGTTCGGGCACACCGAGCCTAAGCGAGGTGCCGAGTGGTGGGGCGAGGACCTTTTGGTTACTTTTGGGTCCTTCCAAAAGTGACCCGCTGTCAGAGCGGAACCCTAGGTGGCCGTTACCGCAGCAATGGATATGTACACAATCCAATTGTGTCGCCTGTCAGGCCGCCTTCGCGAGCAAGCCCGCACAGTTTGATCGCGGGGTGTCAGGTAGATAGGCGTTGGCTGGTAGGCCGCCTTCGCAGGCAAGCCAGCTCCCACATTTGAATCGCGGGGTGTCAGCTAGATAGGCGTTAGCTGGTAGGCCGCCATCGCAGGCAAGCCAGCTCCCACATTTGAATCGCGGGGTGTCAGCTAGATAGGCGTTAGCTGGTAGGCCGCCATCGCAGGCAAGCCAGCTCCCACAGTTGGATTGTGGGGTGTCAGGTAGAGAAGCGCCGGCTGTCAGGCCGTCACGGGAGCAAGCTCCCTCGCCACAGGCCCAGCGTCACACCAAAGCTGTGTAGATACCTATGCTGCGATGGCGGTGTGTCAGCCACCTCATTTGCAACTGACAGCCAGCTCCCACATTTTGCTCCGTGCTCGGCCTCAGGATCTCGATTCGTTGATGATCTGACGAATCGCGCCGACGAAGGCTTCAGCCGGCTGCCCACCGCTCACCGCATATTGGTCATTGAAGACAATGGTCGGCACCGAACTCACCCCACGGGAAACCCACAGCTGCTCCTGCTCGCGGACCTCGGCGGCGTATTCATCGCCGGCAAGAATCTGGGCGGCGCGCGCAATGTCCAGCCCGACGCTTTCGGCGATGATCGCCAGGGTCGCGTGGTCGGAAGGGTCCTGGCCATCGCTGAAGTACGCCTTGAACAGCGCTTCCTTGAGGTTGTACTGCAAACCTTCCAACCCGGCCCAATGCAACAGGCGGTGCGCGTCGAAGGTGTTGTAGATGCGGCTCTGGCCATCGGTACGGAACGCAAAGCCCAACGCGGCGCCCATGTCACGAATACGCGCACGGTTGGCCTGGGACTCTTCAGCGGTGGAGCCGTACTTTTCGGTAATGTGCTCGACGATGTTCTGACCTTCGGCGGGCATGTTCGGGTTCAGTTCGAACGGTTGAAAATGAATCTCGGCCTGCACCTCGCTGCCGAGCTGGTCGAGGGCTTCGGTCAAGCCGCGCAGGCCGATGATGCACCAGGGGCAGGACACGTCGCTGACGAAATCGATTTTCAAGGGAGTACTCATGGTGGGCAACCTCGCGGGCAGTCATGCGCATAAAGGTTGCACGATACACCACCTTCACAGCACCTTCGAAGGCTCGCTCAAATCGATCTGCGCCCAGTGCGCGGCATCCTGGCGATGGGCTTGCAGGTAAGGCAATACCGCCGCCAGCAAGGGCGCCTTGAACGCTTCCTGAAAACGGTGGGCCAGGCCGGGAATCAATTTCAACTGGCTGCCCTGGATATGCGCGGCCAGGTGCACGCCGTGCATCACCGGCAACAACGGGTCGGCGGTGCCATGCACCACCAGCGCAGGCACGCGCAGTTGGTTGAGCAAGGGCACACGGCTTGGCTCGGCCAGGATCGCCATGATCTGGCGCTTCACGCCTTCGGGGTTGAAGGCGCGGTCATAGGACAGCGCCGCCTGGTGCAGCAACGCCTGGCGATCGTCCTTGATATCCGGGCTGCCCAACGCCGCGAGCAAATCCGCCTGTTGCTCCAGCGCCACCTCACGGTTGGGCGCGCTGCGCCGCGACAGCAATTGCACCAGCGCCGCGTTCGGCGCGGGCAGGCCCTCGGCGCCGGAGCTGGTCATGATCAGGGTCAGGCTTTCCACGCGCTGTGGCGCCATGGCCGCCAGGTGTTGGGCGATCATGCCGCCCATGCTCGCGCCGAGTACGTGAAACTGCTGCACCTGCAACGCATCCATCAACCCCAGGGCGTCGTCGGCCATGTCGGTCAAGGTATAGGGCGCGGCCACCGGCAGGCCGAGCTTGTAGCGCAGCACTTCGAAGGTCAGGTTGGCGCTCGCCGGCGCCTGCCGCCAGGTGGACAGGCCGACATCGCGATTGTCGTAGCGAATCACCCGAAAACCTTGCTCGCACAGGGCAACCACCACTTCATCCGGCCAGTGAATCAACTGTCCGCCCAGGCCCATCACCAGCAGCAACGCAGGGTCGGACGCACGGCCGATACTTTGATAGGCGATGCTCACCTGAGCCAGGTCGACCGTTTGGGTCGGGACATTGACATCACATCGAGAAGCCGCAAAGGACGGCAGGCCGAACAGGAGAGCGGCCACTAAAAACAACGCACGCATGAAAAACACCAAAACGCAGAACCCCAGTAGAGCGCGAGTCTGATGAAGTTTGTTCAAGCGCGCTGCCACAGTTCGATGACAGTTTGATGAAGAGTGCCCAGTGGTCATGGTCGACACGCCCCACAACATGAGACAAAATCACGCAATCCGTTTTTGTCGCAAATTTTCTTCATGGAGCGCCTGTGCTCGAAATCCGTCACTTGAAAACCCTGCACGCCCTGCGCGAAGCCGATAGCCTGGTAGAGGCAGCCGAGCGCCTGCATTTGACTCAGTCCGCCCTCTCCCACCAGTTCAAAGAACTGGAAGAGCGCCTGGGCATGCCGTTGTTCGTGCGCAAGACCAAACCGGTGCGCTTCACCAGCGCCGGCCTGCGCCTGCTGCAATTGGCCGACGCCACCCTGCCGTTGCTGCGCGGTGCCGAGCGCGATATTGCGCGGCTGGCCGGCGGCACCGCCGGGCGCTTGCACATGGCAATCGAATGCCACAGTTGCTTCCAGTGGCTGATGCCGACCATCGACCAGTTCCGCGATGCCTGGCCGGAAGTCGAGTTGGACCTGGCCTCGGGCTTTGCCTTCGCGCCGCTGCCGGCCCTGGCCCGTGGCGACCTAGACCTGGTGGTGACTTCCGACCCGCTGGAACTGCCAGGCATCACCTACGTGCCGCTGTTCACTTACGAAGCCATGCTGGCGGTGGCCAACCAACACGCGCTGGCGAACAAGTCTTACATCGTGCCCGAAGACCTGCTGACCGAAACCCTGATCACCTACCCGGTGGAACGTGACCGCCTGGACATCTTCACCCGCTTCCTGGAACCGGCCGACGTTGAACCGGCCCAGGTGCGGACTTCGGAGCTGACGGTGATGATGATGCAACTGGTGGCCAGCGGCCGTGGGGTGTGCGGCATGCCCCACTGGGCGCTGCATGAATACAGCTCACGCGGGTATGTGAAGGCCAAGCGTTTGGGTGAGAAGGGGTTGTTCGCCACCTTGTATGCGGGCATTCGTGCCGACATGCTCGATGCGCCTTATATGCGCGACTTTTTGCTGACGGCCAAGGACACCTCGTTTTCCACGCTGGATGGCGTCAGCGCGGTGCGTTGAGCGAGGAACAGCTTCATTGAAATAACGTCACCGCCTTGCCGTAGGAGCGAGCTTGCTCGCGAAAAACTCACAGGCGCCGCGTTTATTCAGGAAGCACGCGTTATCGTTGACGTTTTTCGCGAGCAAGCTCGCTCCTACAGTGCCCGATCGTTCCCGCGCGTAGGAGCGATCGGGCAATTAGTCAACTTGCAGTTCACGCCACATGTGGATCTTGTCGAAGTATTCGACGCCAACACGCACGGCCAACGGCTCAAGGCCGTATTGAATGAAACCGCAGCGCTGGTAGAGCGCAAAGGCGGCGTCATTGCCGGCGGTGACGGTCAGTTGGATCAGTTTGAGGCGCGGGTGGCGACGGGCTTCTTCCAGTGCGGCTTGCACCAGTTGCCGCCCAAGCCCCTGCTGTTGATAAGCCTCGGTCACGTACATGCCGAACAAGGTGACCTTGTGCCGGGCCTTCTCCCGTGGCTCGAATGCAAGACCGACAATACCCGCCAACTGATCGCCGTCGAAGGCGCCAAACAGCCGATCCAGGGGGCTGCCGAGGCGTTTTTCCCACCAACTCAAGGGCATCGAAGCACGCTCGGCCACGCTGGAGGTGAACGCCTGGGGATAAGCGCCGTAAGCCTCGAGCATCAGCGCGCGATAGGCCTGCGCATCGTCGGTGCCCAGCGGGCGAATCATCATGCGGTAGCCAGCCCATCGCGATAGAACGGCAGGATCAAATCGTGCGTCAACGGCGCCAGATGCAAGTCACCTTCGGCCATGGGATCGATCCAGCGCACCTCTTCAATCTCGGCAGCAGGGGTGACGGCAACGTCGATCTGCACCTTGAACAGCTCGGCCTGTACGGTAAAGCCCGGCTCGTTGGCCGCGGGCGCCGAGAACTGGCCAAGATAGACGGCTTCGCTCGGGTCAATGCGCAGATTCAGCTCCTCGCGCAGCTCACGGACGAGCGCCTCGGCTGGTTGCTCGCCGGCGTCGATCTTGCCACCCGGTTGCATGAAAGCCAGGGTATCGCGCTTGCGCACCAGCAAGGTTTGACCGTCGCCACGGATCAACAGCGCGGCTGCAATGCGGATAGTCTTGGACATGGAACGCCCTCTCTGGGATTGAAAAGCGCCCAAGGATCCCACGCGCATTCTGCACACGCAACTCGCGCGCGCAGGGCGATTTTTTCCGACATACATACACCGCAGGGTCCAGTTTCGGCCACCCTAAACTCGCAAACTCATATTCAGCAGGGCTCGCTGCACCTCGGTGCGCCGTGCCCTTTTATAAGAGTTTACTCATGCACAATTCATTGCCTGCCCTCAAAGAATCATCCACTGACGAACCGCAACCGCTGCCGGCCGACAGTACGTCAACCACTACCATGCAACCGATGACGCTTGCGGTCGTGCCGCCGGCGTCACTTTCTGCCGAAGAACAGCTGGCTCACCTCACCCGTGAACTCGACAAACTCAATGCACAGACCTCTGAGCTGGTAGGGCGACAGCCGAGTGTCGGCCGTGTGTACCAGCAGCAATTGGCCGACATCTTTCCCGATGTACATCTGCCCATCAATCCCAACCAGATTTTTTTCACTCGCTATCGCGAAGACCAGGAAGGGCAAAAGCACCTGCTGTCCTGCGAACCACTGGGCTCGCTACTCGCCACCTTACGCGCGCCTGGCGCAGCGTCTTATCTGACCAACGAGAGCGGCGCCTTCTACCGCGAATGCAACACCCTGGACGCCGATAAACGCCTCTCTCCCACTGCCTCGATGACAACCCTGGCCGCCAGGCTGGAAATTGCCATCACCTTGAGCCTGAATACATTCTGGGGGACTGGCGAGCCCTCCCAAGCGGACACGGAGGGGCAATTGGTCGCACTGCGACGACAAGTGCTGGCCCATCAACTGGCATTGCGCTCGGTGGACGGCACGTTGTCGGCGCATGCACAAACGCTGGCGCAGAACGTGCTCAAGTACCCAAGTGCTGCGGCACGTGAACAGGTGTTTACCCTCGACAACAGGCCCGCGGTGTACCGGCTGGCACTGGAGGATGGCAGTGAATTCGCCGGCGCATTCATTCTGGCCCCCACGGGCACGAACCCTCTGACGGGCAACGTGATGCTCTATAGCCCAAGCGAGGAGTTTGAGGAGTTTGAAAACCTGGCGCGCTTGAATCACACCGTCGCAACCCGCATACAAGACGGCTCAGCGGCAGGCAAGCTATTGATCGCAAGCCTGCCGACGGCCGCCCGCGCCGCGCTGAACGGCTTGCCCGTACTGACGACGGCCCCGTCACCGATACACGCTGACGTGATTGCTGACAGTGTCCGCGCATTGCGAGTCAGGCAACATTTCTCTGTCCGCAATAGCTTGCACAGGGAGCCCTTACCCACCACAGGCGAACTCGACCTGGCCGCAGACCTGACGCCACAGTTGGATGTCGCGAATGCCTTTATGGCACGCACCCTACGCTTGTTGACGACCGAACCCGCATGGTTGAAAGCCTCCAACGAGCAAGACCAGGCCCGGTACAGGCAACTGGAGCAGGAACTGATTGACAGCAATGAAGAGCTCGCGCCTCATCTTGAGAAGATCTTGACACTAGAAGCGTTCTCCCAGCAGGAGACCGACCGGGTGCTGAAAAAACAGAAACCTGCGTATGCCAATGTGGATATTGACCCTTATAGAAGCCTGGTTCATCTGCGCGTGACAACGTCCTCCCGGTCCGCCGAGGTGACGGGGTATCGTAACGAGGCGGCCACCCTTGTCTACATCAGCGAAGACCGCAAGGTCCATATCCCGCAGTGCCTGCCGGGCCAAAAACTAATGTGGGGCACCTGGCGTACCCAAGCCGTGGTGGATTTGCGCACACTGGGAAACTACACCCAACGTAATGTCGACCCTTGGTCGGTGCATGGCATACACAGAATAATCAGCGCTACCGTCAACATCGTCGACACGGCCGGCAACCATCACGGAAAACTCGGGAACGACGATTTGCGTGCCCTCGCCACAGAGGCTGACATTGGCCAAAAATACGATACGTACCTGCGCTCAGCCTTCTCGCAGAGCAGCGGGACAAGCACCTTTGCAACAGCCTGGCAGCGCGCCAACGCGGCAAGAATGAACAAGGACGCCCTTGAGAGCCGTCTCAACCCTGACGCCGCCAAGCTGTTTACATTCAAGACGCCAGGCAGTGGGCTTGACTGGATAAAGGCAGTTACCGAGCACCCCGATTCAACTACCCGGCACCGGGTCAGCGAGTTCGAGATAGAGGTCAACCTACTGGTATTGGGTGCCGCGCAGGAGAGGGGTCAAGGGGGACAGGTCATGCATCGCGTCCTGGTCATTCATCGAAAAGGCACCAAGCCTGATGGGGTCAGTGTGCTGTATACCCCGGATGCGCCAGATGGCGGGCCGTTCAGGGAACTGGTCAACGGGCTGGCAGAGCTGGACACGCTGAAAGCAAAACCCGAATGGCAGACCTACTTCAGTTCCCAAATGGCCACAAAGGATACGAACGAGATAACGCGGATCCTCAACGATACGCGCAGTGTGTACCGCTACACCTTGACACCGATAACCGGCAATTTCCACGCCTACCTGTATTCGGCGCAACTGGGTTTTCAACTCGCGCACGCCGATTACCGTTCACGGACCAATGCGCAAATTTTCCGCGAGTCGGCGGTGAACGCCTTTATGTTTGGGGTGGACGCAGCCGACTTTCTGCTCGGGCTGATACCCGGCAAAACCGCCCTGTCGTTTTTGCGTCGAGGTATCAACCGTGGATTAGACGTGGCCAAACAGCTTGGGCGGCGCATTCCGGGACTGGCCAGTAAAGTCGGTACGGGCAGGAGCACCGGCATCGTACAGACCAGTGCTTCAGTCCGCCCGCTGGAACCTGCCTGGGTCAATGCGGCCCCGTATCGGCTACCTGAGCAGATAACGCCGCACTTTGACGTAGCTGAGTTTGCCCGCACTCACCGATACCGTCTGTTGCGCCGGTCGGGCAGCGCACCGTGTTTTTTTGATAAACACAATAACCAGTTCATCGCGATGCGCGACGCTACAGGCCGCTATCATTTGTATCAGTCCTATGTAGAGGACGGCGCACGCTATGTAAAAGACCCGGCCGGTAACCAGGTGGATTTTATGGTCGTGCCAGGAGACGCAAAGAGCTGGAAGCCCCGTTTCGAGCGAAATGCTGTAGGCGGAGGTTCCGTTCTGGGCGCCCTGCGTTCTCTGACCCCTGAACAGCAAGTGGACGCGGACATGATCGCGGCCATGCGGCTTTTCGCAACAGAAGGGGAAATGCGCGATTTCGAGCGCGTCATAGAACAAACCGACGCGGCCCTGAAACTCAACTTGATCACTCACGCCCGACAACAGCTCGGCCCCCTGGATGAAGCTGAATTTCGCCGCTGGGTATCGAACCCCAAAAGCCTGAGCCGGCCCCACCAAGAGAGATTGCGCAATAGCGTGTTAAACCTGCGGTCTGAACTGGCCACGCTTGAACATATACACCTGTCGACCCATCATTTTGCACAACATCTGTCTGCGCTGGACAAGGAGGAACTGTTTAAGAAAGTCAAAAGGCTCATTGGCAAAAACGACAACTTAGACAAACAAATCAGAACATCGATTGCCGTTCTCGACCCCGATACGGAGGCACAATTTGTCGGGTATGCCATCACGAATAAACATCAGACCGCGATGGATAAATTCGCGGCAAAATATGAACTTTATACTTGGCGAGAGGCTGCACTGACGGTGTTTGCAAACAAGCCCGAACACCTACGACGTATTAATCAACTCGCCTCCGACCAAGGAATTACACACCAGCAGGCGATACGCCGATTCTTGTTGCTGCCTGAGACAAAAAGCACCCTGGATGCTTTCATGAAGGATACCTTCAAGGCGAAAATGGCCAGGCTTCAAGTCACCTCCTTTTCAGAGGATTTCAAAAAATCCGGCGTTCCCTATATCGCCCTGTCCCGAGGCCAGCACGGGGCAGACGCTGGCATAGCCATGGTGGACAGCAAAGACGTCACAGCATTTGAAAAGGCCCTGCCCAAATTCTCTACGCCCTTGGAGTTTGAGCAACCCCGCCCTCCAACCCGAGGCCAAAGGCCAGAGCCGTCCGTGCCCCCGGCCCCGGATGTCCTGCCCCTACCCACTCGCGATCCGCACATCAACATCGTGAAGCTCGATGATCTGGCGCACACCCAGAAAAAACTCATGCCCGCCCCCGCCACGGCCAAACTTGAGCAAATCACCCAGGATATCCAAGCCGGACGCCTCAGCCGCAAGCGAATAGGCAACTACACCTATGTCGATTTACCCCAAGTACAGGCCGGCTCGGGCCGCGGTCTTTGGCGCGTGGCAATTGAACAGAACGGCAAAGAAGGTGGCAAAGATGTCTACATCATCAGGGGCATCTTTGATTACCACAGCAGCAAGCACGTAGCCTGGGGCGTATAGCTACAGGAGTGGCGCCACCTCGTCGGGCGTCTTGATAAACACGCTGTACTTGGCGCCCTCCATGGCCTCGAACGCGATCAGCTTGTCCACCAGCGGCAAGTTCAGCACCTTGCCGGCATTGAGCAGCAGCATGCCGTTATCGGCGTTGAGGTTGCGGGCCAGCACCATACCGGCCTCAAGCTCACGGGTGGTGAGGACTTTGACCGTAGGGTCGCCCAGGGTTACGTCGCTGAGGAAGGTTGCGCAGGCTTGCACAAAATCTTCCACCAACGCCGGGTCATACAGGCGCCCGGCGTACTTGCGGATATACAACAGCGCTTCGTCGCTGTTGAGGTGGCGCTCCAGGATCAGGCCTTTTTGCAATTCGATAAAGTCCACCGCCAACTTCAGCAGCCGTGAACCGGGCGGGATCGTATCGCCCTTGAGGTGGTCGGGAAATCCCGTGCCGTCCCAGCGTTCCTGGTGATGACGAATGATCCGCGCCGCGTCCTTCATCGGCTCCAGGGTCATCAGCAGCGACTCGCTCTGCCCCGGATACTCACGGTACAAGCCACGGTCGGTGCTATGCAGTTTGTCCGACGGTGCAACCATCATGCTGTCGGTCCAACTCAACTTGCCGATGTTGTACAACGCGGCGGCCATGGTCAGGTCGCGGGTGCTGGCTTCGTCCATGGACTGGGCGGCACAGTACACGCGGATCAACTCGATCAACGCGCGGTTGGTCTGTTTGTCTTTGGGCAAGCGCAGGTTGGCCAGCAGCGAAAACACTTCGGTGCCGGTCACGTAGCTGCGCTTGAGCTCGTCGTAGGCCAGGTCGAGCATGTCGGCGGTTTGTTGCAATTCGGCGGTACGCGCCGCCACGCGTTTTTCCAGGGTGGCGTTGAGCAGCTTGAGCTGTTCGGTCTGGTCTCGGGCCAGGCGTTCAAGCCGTTGATGCTCGAGGGTTTGCTGCAACACCAGCTGCAACTCCTCGTCATTCCAGGGTTTGCTGATGTAGCGGTGGATCTGCCCGTCGTTGATCGCCTTGATGATGGTGGTGAGGTCGGCGTAACCGGTGAGCAGGATACGGCTGGTGGCGGGGTACAGGCGGTGGACCTCGGCCAGCAGCGTGGCGCCGTCCATGCCGGGCATGCGCGCATCACTCATCACCAGATCGATGGGCCGGGTCGCCATGATCTCCAGCGCCTGGGCGCCGCTGGTGGCCAAAACCACCTCATAGGGCTGGCTGCGCAACAGGCGGCGCAGGCTGTTGAGGATCGACTCTTCATCGTCGACCAGCAAAACAGCGGACTTCGTAGCGAGTTGTTCATCCATGGCGACTCTGCCTTCAAATTAAACGAAGTTAAGCTAAATTGAATCCGCGCAATACAAAGCGCGATTGATTTGACGCCAACTGGCCGTCGATATCAAGGGAACTCAACTATGCTGCATTGCATACTCGCGCCCCGTTCAGTTGTGGAACCAGGGAAGGAATTGTCATGCCATCAAGCCTTTTGCATGTGCCGAGTGCGCCATGAAGACGGAATCGGGCCGGGCCAACCGGCGCATCCTGATCGTCGACGACACCGCTTCGATCCACCAGGATTTTCGCAAGATCCTCTGTGCCGACGAGCACGGCGAGCCCTCCCTCGATACTCTGGAGTCCGCCCTGTTCGGCACCACGGCGCCGGTGCGCCAGGCGTTTGACCTGGACTCGGCCTATCAGGGGCAAGAAGCCTTGGCGCTGGTCAAGAAAGCCCTGGACGCCCACTCGCCCTACGCCATGGTGTTTATCGACATGCGCATGCCCCCTGGCTGGGACGGCCTGCACACCATCGAACAGCTGTGGGAGGCGGACCCCAACCTGCAAATCGCCCTCTGCACGGCCTATTCTGACTATTCCTTCGAGGCCATCGAAGCGCGTCTGAAATACAACGACCAACTGCTGATCCTGAAAAAACCCTTCGACCACCTGGAAATCCGCCAGATGGCCAGCGCCTTGACCTGGAAATGGCAGCTGGCCCAGGACGCGGCCCTCAAGGTGATCAGCCTGGAGCGCACCATCGAGGAACGCGTGCAAGAGCTGCTCAAGGTCTCGCATTTATTGCAATACGACGCACTGACCGAGTTGCCCAACAGCACCTTGCTCGGCGACCGACTGACCCAGGCGATCGCCTTGAGCCGGCGGCACGACACGCAACTGGCGGTGATGTTTCTGGGGCTCGACCGCTTCAAGCGCATCAACAACGCCCTGGGCTATCCGGCAGGCGACGAGGTGCTTGCGCAGGTGAGCCTGAGCCTGGTGGCGGCGATACGGGCGTCGGATTCGGTGTTTCGTTACGGTTCCGACGAGTTCGTGGTGCTGCTCAACGATATCCAGCATCCCCAGCAAACCCAACATATTGCGCAAAAGGTACTCAATGCCGTCAGCGCGACTCGCCATGTCGCGGGGCATGACCTGAGCGTGAGCGCCAGCCTGGGCATCAGTATTTACCCCAATGACAGCGACAACGCCGTGGGCTTGCTCAAGCACGCTGAAACTGCGATGCGCACCAGTAAAGAACGCGGCCCGGGGGATTTCACCTTTTACACAGAAGACATGAACCTGCGCGCCCAGCATCAGCAGAACCTGGAAAGCGCGATCCGCCAGGCGCTGGACCGCGATGAGTTTGTGCTGCATTACCAGCCCAAGCTGGCGCTGGAGTCCGGGCGCATCGTCGGCGCGGAAGCGCTGACACGCTGGTTTCGACCGCAGTCGGGCTGGGTCAGCCCAGCGGATTTTATTCCTGTGGCCGAAGACAGCGGCCTGATCGTACGCCTGACCCAATGGGTACTGCGCCAAGCCTGCGCACAAGCCCAAGCCTGGCGCGAGATGGGCCTGGCGCCTCTGCGCATGTCGGTGAACATCTCGGCGATCGACTTTCGCCAACGGGACTTCGTCGACAACCTGGCCGCCATCCTTGAAGAAACGGGCCTGCCGCCCACCCAATTGGAACTGGAAATCACCGAAAGCGTGCTGATGCAGAACGTCGATGAAACCGTGGAGACCCTGCAAAAGATCAAGGCCATGGGCATCCGCCTGGCCCTGGACGATTTCGGCACCGGCTACTCCAGCCTCAGCTACCTGAGGCGCTTTCCCATCGACGTGCTGAAGATCGACCAATCCTTCGTGCGCGGCCTGCGCATCAATAGCCAGGACGAACAGCTGATCAGCGCTATCATCGGCATGGGCAAGAGCCTGGAGCTGAACATCATTGCCGAAGGCGTGGAAACCATTGACCAATTGAATTTCCTCAAAGCCCAGCAGTGTGAAGAGGGCCAGGGCTTTCTATTCAGCAAGGCGCTGCCTTCGAAAGATTTTGTGCAGTTGCTGCAAACGGATAGCGCGACACTGATGCCCGATCAATAAAATAAATAGCCCTAGGCCTGCAAGGAGTGCTCGCTTGAGCAACGTCGTAAACCACCGTTCTGGCCTGATGTTGGCGTTATGCCTGGGCACCGCACCGCTCGCAGCCGCGCCGCTGAACGAAGCGCTCAAGCCCTTGCCGGCGGTTCCCGTACTGGACCCGGTCAAGGTTGAGTTGGGTCGCCAGCTGTTCAATGAGCCGCGCTTGTCGGTCAACAACACCTTGTCCTGCGCCAGCTGTCACCAACTGACCAGCGGCGGCGCCGACAACAAGCCGTTCTCCATTGGCTTTGACGGCAAGCCGGTGCAGATCAATACCCCTTCTGTGTTCAACGCCAGCCTGAACTTCAAACAATTCTGGAACGGTCGGGTGGACACGCTGGAGGCCCAGGTCGAGCAGGTGGTGATCAGTCCGGTGGAAATGGGCAGCGACTGGAATACCGTGGTGCACAACCTGTCCACCCTGCCCGCTTACCAGAACGCGTTCAAGCAGGCCTACCCCGATGGCGTCACCGCCTCCAATGTGCAAAACGCCCTGGCCACCTACGAGCGCACCCTGCTGACACCCAACTCGCGGTTTGACCAATACTTGCTGGGCGATACCGATATCCTGACCACACAGGAAAAATACGGTTATCAACGCTTCAAGGACTACGGCTGCATCGCCTGCCACCAGGGGGTGAACATTGGCGGCAATATGTTCCAGAAGTTCGGCGTGATGGGCGACTACTTCAAGGCCCGCGGCAACCCGCTGGAATCGGACCTGGGGCGCTACCTGCTGACCCAGGATGAAGAGGACCGCCATGTCTTCAAGGTACCCAGCCTGCGCAATGTGGCCGTCACTGCGCCGTACTTTCACGACGCCTCGGCCAAGACACTTGAAGAGGCGGTTGACGTGATGTTCAAGTACCAGTTGGGGCGCAACCCGTCCCAGGAAGACAAGGACCTGATTATCCAGTTTCTCAAGACCCTGACTGGCGAATGGGCGGGCAAGCCACTATGAGACCCTTGTCACGCCGACGTACCAGCCAAATCCTGCTAGGCCTTATCACCCTGTTCCTGGCCTCCACACTGGTGTTTTTGTACCTCAAATCTTCGCGCGACCAGACAGCCACTTATACCCAGTCGCGTGACTTGATCCGCCAGCTCCAGCAGCTCAATGCCCAGTGGGACAGCGAAGTGCTCAAGGCCCGCATCGCGATTACCCACAACTACGACCCACTGGTCACACCGCTGACCGAAATGACCCGCATCGGGGCTGAACTGCAGAGCCGCAACACCTATCACAGCGCTGCCGACCTGCCCGGTTGGCAAGCCAGCCATGCCGCGTATCTAAAGGCCATCGAAGAAAAAGCCCGGTTGGTCGACCAGTTCAAATCCCACAACGCGGTGTTACGGAACTCATTGGCTTTTTTGCCGACGGCCGAGGATGACATCCAGGCCCAATTCAACAGCATGACCGACGAAAGCCGGCTGCAACTGCAAAGCGTGGCCACCGACACCTACGACCTGCTGCTCAGCAGCCTGGAGTTCGCCCAGGTCACCAGCGACGAACGTGCCGCCGATATCCTGGTGGGCTTGGGCAAACTGGCCATCAACCAACAGAGCCTGCCCAGTGAGTTCCAGGCACCGGTAGAGATTCTCAGCAATCATATTTCGCTGATCCTGCGCGAACAGCCACGGGTCAACAGCCTGCTTGAGCAGATTGCCGCCGTGCCGGTGGCCGAACACCTGGATGACCTGACCACCCACATTAATCAAGACCAGCAAGCCGCTGACCTCATCGACCACCAATACCATCGCTACCTGCTGATCTTCTCAACCTTGCTGGTGGTACTACTGCTTTACCTGGCGGTGCGCCTGTTGCGCAGTTTTGCCGAGATCAACCGCGTCAACCGCGCGTTGCAGGCCGCCAACGAAACCCTGGAGCAACGGGTGGAGCGGCGCACGCAACAGCTCAAGGATGCCCAGAGCGAGCTGATGGACAGCGCCCGCCAGGCCGGCATGGCAGAGATCGCCACCAACGTGCTGCACAACGTCGGTAACGTGCTCAACAGTGTGAATATCTCTGCCGACCTGGTCAGCCGCAAACTGCGCGCCAGCAAGGCGCTCGGCCTGGGCAAGGCGATGCAGTTGATTAACGCCCACCAGGGCGACCTGGGCACTTTCCTCACTGAAGATGAAAAGGGCAAATTGCTGCCGGGCTATCTGAACCAGTTGGTCGAAGCGATTGCCATCGAACAGCAAGGCATGAGCGATGAGCTGGCGCAGTTGAGCAAAAGCGTGGACCACATCAAGGACATCGTCTCGACCCAGCAATCCTATGCGGGTGCGTCTACCTTGCTGGAGCCGGTCAATATCAGCGCCTTGATGGACGACGCCCTGCGCATGAACGCCGGCGCGCTGAGCCGTCACCATGTCACTGTTGTGAAGGCGTACGCCCCGGTGCCGGAGATCTTGGCGGACAAGCACCGGTTGCTGCTGATCATGGTCAACCTGATCAGCAACGCCAAATACGCCATGGACAAACTGTCTGAGCGGCCACGGCAAATCACCCTGGCGGTGGAATCGGTCGGCGACGAGACCCTGAAGATCAGTGTGAAGGACGACGGCGAAGGCATACCGCCTGAGAACATGGCACGCATCTTCACCCACGGCTTTACCACCCGCAAGGAAGGCCACGGCTTCGGCCTGCACAGCTGCGCCCTGGCCGCCGTGGAAATGAACGGCCAGCTCAGCGCCCACAGCGACGGGCCGGGCCTTGGCGCCGTCTTCACCTTAACCATCCCCTTGACCCTTGCCGGAAGCAGCTCATGAACCAACCTCCCAACCGGCGCATCCTGCTGATCGATGACACACCGTCCATTCATGAGGATTTTCGCAAGATCCTGATGCCCGACGAAGCCTCAACCGAAGCGCTGGATGAGATGGAGTCGGCACTGTTTGGCGACGCGGCCAAACCTCAAGCCCAGACGTTCGAACTGCACGGCGCGTATGGCGGCGAGGAAGGCCTGGGCTTGCTGACCAGCGCCATGGCGCAACAGCGGCCCTATGCCTTGGCCTTCGTCGACATGCGCATGCCCCAGGGCTGGGACGGTGCCAAGACCATTGAAGAGCTGTGGAAAGTCGCCCCCGATTTGCAAGTGGTGGTGTGCACCGCCTACTCGGACTACTCCTGGGATGACCTGCTGTTTCGCCTGCACGCCCACGACCGCCTGCTGATCCTGAAAAAACCATTCGACAACATCGAAGTCCAGCAAATGGCCAATACCCTGGCCAACAAATGGGACATGGCCCGCCGCGCCTCCCTGCAAACCTCGCAGTTGGAGCGGTTGGTGGAAGAGCGCACCCAAGCGCTGCAACTGGAAATTGAAGAGCGCAAGCACCTGGAAAGCCAACTGGTGCAGTCGGAAAAACTCGCCTCACTGGGGCAACTCGCGGCCGGTGTCGCCCATGAGATCAACAACCCCGTGGGCTTTATTTCCTCCAACCTCAGCACCCTCGACGGCTACTTCAAACAGCTGCAACAGATGCTCGATGCTTACCAGCGCAGCGAAGCGCATATTGCTGAGCCAGAACATCGCGACCCACTCACGGCATTGCGCAACGAGCTGGACCTGGATTTTCTCAAGGACGACATTCCGATCCTGATCCGCGAGTCCAAGGATGGCATCGGCCGTGTGGTGCAGATTGTCAAAGACCTGAAGAACTTCTCACGGGTGGATAACGACCAGACCTGGCAATTTGCCAACCTGCAGCAAGGCATCGACTCGACACTGAACATTGTCGCCAGCGAACTCAAGTACAAGGCCGATGTGATTAAGCACTACGCGCCGCTGCCGGAAATCGAATGCCTGGCCTCGCAACTCAATCAGGTGGTGATGAACTTGGTGATCAACGCCGCACAAGCCATGGGCCCGGAGCGCGGCACCATTACCATCAGCAATGGGGTGGAAGGCGAACACGTGTGGCTGGAAGTCACAGACAACGGCTGTGGGATTGCCCCCGACACCGTGCAGAAGATTTTCGACCCGTTCTTCACCACCAAGCCGGTGGGCGAAGGTACGGGGTTGGGCTTGTCGTTGTCCTACGGGATCGTCAAGAAACACCGTGGCGATATCAGCGTCAGCAGTGAGCTGGGCAAGGGTACGAAGTTTCGGGTGGTACTGCCGATTCGGCAGACGGCGGCGTAGGACACGCCGCCGACTCATGCTCATTCATCCGCTTTTTTCGGGCTCGATCCAAACGAGGCAAAGCGCTTGTTGAAACCGGCAATCCGGCCTTCGGCCTGGGTCTTGCGCTGCTGGCCGGTATAGACCGGGTGCGAGGCGCTGGAGACGTCCAGCGGGATGTAGGGATAGGTGTTGCCGTCGCTGTGTTTATGGGTGCGATCACTGTCGGCGGTGGAACCGATGAGGAAGAACACGTCGGCGGCAGTATCGTGGAACAGCACGGTGCGGTAGTCGGGGTGGATACCAGCTTTCATGAGGCCTCCGGGGCGTCTGGGTACGGTTGATTTGTTATACAGTAACACAAGATCAAGCAGCCAAACGAGAACCTATTGCAATAAGAATAGATTGCGCAGATCTATGGATATAGGTATCTCCCCCCGCGATCCAGATGTGGGAGCTGGCTTGCCTGCGATGGCGGCCTAAACACAGTTGGACCGGGTACATATCCGTTATGTAGGTAACGGCC
>NZ_LYSO01000083.1:0-27759 GCF_001728935.1 Pseudomonas sp. AP42 | reverse complement strand
AAAGAAATTCTAATAACAACGAGGTAGCGCATGGAGCAAGAAGCCTGGCAGATACTGATCGTCGAGGACGACGAGCGACTCGCCGAGTTGACCCGTGAGTACCTGGAAAGCAACGGCCTGCGCGTGTCGGTAGAAGGCGATGGTGCCAAGGCCGTGGCGCGCATCATCGCCGAGCAGCCGGACCTGGTGATCCTCGACCTGATGCTGCCCGGCGAAGACGGCCTGAGCATCTGCCGCAAGGTGCGCGAGCGCTATGACGGCGTGATCCTGATGCTCACCGCGCGCACCGACGACATGGATCAGGTGCTGGGCCTGGACATGGGCGCCGACGACTATGTGTGCAAACCCGTGCGCCCGCGCTTGTTGCTGGCGCGTATCCAGGCGCTGCTGCGCCGCAGCGAACCGGTGTTGCCCGTTGCAGTGGAAACCCAGCGCCGCCTGCAGTTTGGCCCGCTGGTGGTGGACAATGCCTTGCGCGAAGCCTGGTTGCAGGAAGGCAGCATCGAACTGACTAGCGCTGAATTCGACCTGCTGTGGCTGCTGGTTGCGAACGCCGGGCGCATCCTGTCCCGCGAAGAAATTTTCATCGCCCTGCGCGGCATTGGTTATGACGGCCAGGATCGCTCGATTGACGTGCGTATCTCGCGCATTCGACCGAAGATCGGCGACGATCCGATCCACCCACGCCTGATCAAGACCATCCGCAGCAAAGGCTACCTGTTCGTCCCCGAAGCCGCTGCCGATATGCCGCTGTGAACTCGATCTTCCTGCGCATCTACGGCGGCATGTGCGCCGCGCTGATCCTGGTGGCGCTGCTCGGCGCCCTGGCGCTGCACCTGCTCAACGACGTGCGCAGCGGCCAGTACCGTGAGCGCCTGGCCCACGGCACCTTTGCGTTGATGGGCGATAACCTGCAACCCATGAGCGCCATTGAACGCCAGCGCGCCTTGGCGGTGTGGGAGCGTTTGCTCGGTATTCCGCTGGAGCTGCGCACGTTCACCGACGCGCAATTGGACCTGGGCCAGCGCAACCGCCTGCAACGCGGCCAGGTCCTGGTGGAACAGACCGGCCCCCACGCGGCGCGGGTGCTGCGGTTGGTCAGCGAGCAAGAGCAACTGGTGCTTACCGGCGAGGTGCAGCAGATCAGCGAGCAATTGGCCCGTGCGACTATTTACCTGCTGGCCGACGAACTGGTGCGTTTTCCGGTGGCCGAACAACCTCAGCGCCTGGCCGACATCAAGCACGCCAAGGCCTTTGGTTTTGAAATGCACTTGACGGCCCTTGACCAGGCCGACATGGACGACGACCAGCGCCGTCGTGTGGCGGAGGGCGATACGGTGATGGCGCTGGGCAAGGGCGGCGATTCGATTCGCGTGTTTGCCGGCATGGTCGGTACCCCGTGGGTTCTAGAGATCGGCCCGCTGTACCAGATGAACCCGTACCCGGCGCAATGGCTGATCCTGATCACCTTGATTGGCCTGACCCTGATCGGCTTGATCGTCTATCTGCTGGTGCGACAACTTGAGCGCCGGCTCAAAGGCCTGGAGGCGGCGGCCACGCGTATCGCCAAGGGCAACCTGGAAGTGCGCGTGCCCGCTCGCGGTGCCGACTCGGTCGGGCGCCTGGCGTCAGCTTTCAATGGCATGGCTGAGCACTTGCAGCAATTGCTGGCGATTCAGCGCGAGCTGGTGCGCGCGGTGTCTCACGAGCTGCGCACACCGGTCGCGCGCCTGCGCTTTGGCCTGGAGATGATCGGTGACGCTGCCACGCCCGAAGCCCGGCGCAAATACCTGGAAGGCATGGATGGCGATATCCAGGACCTCGATGGCCTGGTGGACGAGATGCTCACTTATGCCCGCTTGGAGCAGGGCGCGCCGGAGCTGAATTTCCAGCGCGTGGACCTTAATGCATTGCTCGACCAGGTGATTGGCGAATTATCGCCATTGCGCCCGCAGGTCACCGTCACCCGGGGTATTTGCCTGTCCTCGGCGCATTGGGATGACGCCTGGGTCGACGCTGAACCGCGCTACTTGCACCGCGCCCTGCAAAACCTGGTGAGTAACGCCATGCGCCATGCCAAGGGCCAGGTGCTGATCAGTTATCAGGTAGGGCAGGTGCGCTGTCGCATCGATGTGGAAGACGACGGCCCCGGCGTGCCGGAAAGCGCCTGGGAGCGGATCTTCACGCCGTTCCTGCGCTTGGATGACAGCCGTACCCGCGCTTCTGGCGGGCATGGCCTGGGCTTGTCGATCGTGCGGCGGATTATCTATTGGCACGGCGGGCGGGCGTTGATCAGCAAGAGCAACAACCTGGGCGGGGCGTGCTTTAGCCTGAGCTGGCCCAGGGATCAGGATAAACCCTGAAACCCAACTGTAGGAGCGAGCTTGCTCGCGAAAAACTCACAGGCGCCGCGTTTATTCAGGCAGCACGCGTTATCGTTGAGGTTTTTCGCGAGCAAGCTCGCTCCTACATTGCGACAGCCACCAGGCTCAACAACTGCTCCCCTTGCACCACAAACTGCCCTTCCAGCTCTTTGCCATGGCCCCACTCTTGCGAAAGATCGGTCAGCAACCGCAACCGCACCCTCCCAGCCGCTGACCACTCCAACACCTCGGCATGCTCGAAATAAAAGCGCTTGTGCACGATCGGATAGAGCGCCTTGAACAGGCTTTCCTTCACCGAAAACGTCAGCGTCACCAGCAAGGCGTGTTGCTGACGGGGCAGGGCAGCCATGCGCTGCAGCTCATCGGCCGTCAAAATTTCCCCGGCCAGGCGTTCGGCCCGTTCCAGTGACAGCAAATGCTCTAGGTCCATGCCCAGCCCGCGCCATTGCGCCTTGTGCCCGACAATCGCCGCAGCGTGCCCGGTGCTGTGGGTGATGGAACCACTGATATGCCCTGGCCAGACCGGGGCGCGGTCTTCGCCGATGGCCGGGATGCAGTGCAGATGATCGAGTCGTTGCAGCGCTTCGCGTGCGCACAGGCGGCCGGCGAGAAATTCCGCCTGGCGCTTGGCGACCGAGCGCTGGATGCTCGCGGGCGGCGGCACATCGCAGCGCTGGAAATCGCCCGGGCTCAATAAAGTTGGGTCGAATCGCGTGCTCAAAAACACCGTGCCCGGCAAGGGAACCGGCAACGGCCAATGATCATCGAGTGGGGTGCAGCAAGCGGGTAGGGGCGTCATGCGCGGTATTTTGCCGAGTTGGCGCGCCAGTGGATAGCCCGGTGCGGTTCAGCTGCGGTTCAGAGCCTGTTCAGGGGGAGTTCAGGGGCGCCTGCGTAGTCTGGACCCCACAGCCTAAACGCGTATGAGGTAACCACCATGACTGCGATCAAAAAGCTGATGTTGGCCTTGACCATGCTGGGCGCCACTGCCGGCGTGCAGGCGTCCGATGGCGCCTTTGCGGCCTTTGGCAGCGAGAAAACCAAGAAATCCAGCAACCTGATCCATCGTGTCAGCTTCGAAGACGCCGGCACCCAGGCCGCGCCTTGGGGCCAGGCCCTGGGCGCTACCCCTGCGCAACCCGACTATCGCAGCGGCTACGCGCACCTGACCGGCCACTACAATGGCATAAAACTGCGCCCCCAAGAGCTGCAGGGCCGCTATGATATCCCCCTGTCGGCTAGTTGAATTGCAGTGGAGAACCTTATGAAATTGCTGGTGGTGGAAGATGAGGCGCTGTTGCGTCATCACCTGTTTACCCGCCTGACCGACAGCGGGCATGTGGTCGAAGCCGTGGCCAACGCCGAAGAAGCCCTGTACCAGACCGGCCAATTCAACCATGACCTGGCGATCATCGACCTTGGCCTGCCCGGCATGGGCGGCCTGGACCTGATTCGCCAGTTGCGCACCCAGACCAAGACCTTCCCGATCCTGATCCTCACCGCCCGCGGCAACTGGCAGGACAAGGTGGAAGGCCTGGCGGCCGGGGCCGACGACTACGTGGTCAAACCGTTCCAGTTCGAAGAGCTGGAGGCGCGCATGAACGCTTTGCTGCGCCGCTCCAGCGGTTTTACCCAATCGACTATTGTTGCCGGGCCGCTGCTGCTAGACCTCAACCGCAAGCAAGCCTCCCTGGACGAGCAACCCCTGGCGCTGACCGCCTACGAGTATCGGATCCTCGAATACTTGATGCGTCATCATCAGCAAGTGGTCGCCAAGGACCGCTTGATGGAGCAACTGTACCCGGATGACGACGAGCGCGATCCAAACGTGATCGAAGTGTTGGTCGGCCGTCTGCGCCGCAAGCTGGAAGGCCCGGCCGGGTTCAAGCCGATCGATACCGTGCGTGGCCTGGGCTACCTGTTCAATGAGCGCTGCCGTTGATTCGTTCGCTACGTGTGCGCCTGATGCTGGCGGCCGCCACCCTGGCCGTGCTGTTTATGCTCGGCTTGTTGCCGGCCATGCAAGGCGCATTCAGCCTGGCGCTGCAGGATTCCATCGAACAGCGCCTGGCGTCGGATGTGACCACCCTGATTTCCGCGGCGCGGGTCGACAATAACCGTCTGCTGATGCCGGCGCAGTTGCCCGATGAGCGTTTCAACCTCACCGACAGTCGGCTGTTGGGCTATATCTACGACCGTGAAGGCCATCTGGTATGGCGCTCGCGGGCGACCCAGGAAGAAAACATCAACTACAAACCGCGCTACGACGGGCGCGGCAATGAATTTGCGCGCATTCGTGAGGCCAATGGCCAGGAATTTTTCGTGTATGACGTCGAGGTCCGGCTGCTGGGAGGCAAGAGCGCGGCGTTCAGCATTGTCGCCTTGCAGCCGGTACGCGAATACCAACTGACCCTGGAAGGCCTGCGCGAGAACCTCTACCTCGGGTTCGGCGCGGCCTTGCTGGTGCTGTTGACGCTGTTGTGGCTGGGCCTGACCTGGGGCCTGCAGGCCCTGCGACGCCTGAGCCATGAACTCGACCAGATCGAAGGCGGCACCCGCGAAAGCCTCAGCGAAGAACACCCCCGCGAACTGCTGCGCCTGACCGGTTCCCTCAACCGCTTGCTGCACAGCGAGCGCGAACAGCGTGCGCGCTACCGCGACTCCCTGGATGACTTGGCCCACAGCCTGAAAACGCCGTTGGCGGTGTTGCAGGGTGTGAGCGAAGACATGGCCCAGCGCCCCGAAGAACGTAGCCAGGCGTGGGTGCTGCAATCGCAGATCGAACGCATGAGCCAGCAGATCGGCTACCAGTTGCAGCGTGCCAGCCTGCGAAAAAGTGGCCTGGTGCGTCACCAGGTACGCCTGGAACCGGTGGTGCAAAGCCTGTGCGATACGCTGGAAAAGGTTTATCGCGACAAGCGGGTCACCGTGACGTTTGATCTGCCGCAGGCCTGCGAGGTGCCTATCGAAAAGGGTGCGTTGCTTGAAATGCTCGGCAACCTGCTGGAAAACGCCTACCGCCTGTGCCTCAAGCAAGTGCGTATCAGCCTGGTGGAAAACTTCGACGGCATCGAGCTGTGTATCGAAGACGACGGCCCTGGTGTGCCACCGGACCAGCGTGCACGGATTCTGCAGCGCGGCGAACGGCTCGACCGCCAGCACCCGGGGCAGGGGATAGGGCTGGCGGTGGTCAAGGACATCATTGAAAGCTATCACGCGCGGTTGACGTTGGGGGATTCAGCGTTGGGTGGGGCGGCGTTCAGGATTCACTTTCCTGCCTTGTGATCTGCACTGCCCTCATCGCAGCATGGGTATCTACACAACTTCGGTACGACGCTAAACCTGTGGCGAGGGAGCTTGCTCCCGTGACGACCGGACAGCCGACGCCTATCTATCTGACACCCCACGATCCAAATGTGGGAGCTGGCTTGCCTGCGAAGGCGGCCTAACAGTCAACACAGTTGGACCGGGTACATATCCGTTATTTAGGCAACGGCCACTTAGGGTTCCGCCCTGACGGCGGCTCACTTTCGAAAAGCGCGAAAGTAAGCAAAACGCTCTTGCCCCACCACTCGGCACCTCGCCCAGGCTCGGTGTGCCCGAACGCAGGCAAACCACACATTGGATGTATGCTTGCCGCCAGTGTGCTTTAGGCCTCGATGCCGAGCATATCCCGCGCCAGCGCCTCGGCGATCCGGATCCCGTCGACACCCGCCGACAGAATCCCACCGGCATACCCTGCGCCTTCACCGGCCGGGAACAAGCCTTTGACGTTCAGGCTCTGCATCGACTCATTGCGGGTAATGCGCAACGGGGACGAGGTACGGGTCTCGATGCCGGTCAGCACCGCATCGTGCAGCGAGTAGCCTTTGATCTGCTTCTCGAACGCCGGCAAGGCTTCGCGGATGGCTTCGATGGCGAAGTCCGGCAAGGCCAGTGCCAGGTCGCCCAACGACACGCCAGGTTTGTAGGACGGCTCCACACTGCCTAGGGCGGTGGAGGGCTTGCCGGCGATGAAGTCGCCCACCAGTTGCGCGGGGGCCTCGTAGTTACTGCCGCCGAGGATGTAGGCGTGGGATTCCAGGCGTTCCTGCAACTCGATACCGGCCAACGGGCCGCCCGGGTAATCCACCTCGGGGGTGATGCCTACCACGATGCCCGAGTTGGCATTGCGCTCGTTACGCGAGTACTGGCTCATACCGTTGGTCACGACGCGATGGGGTTCCGAGGTCGCGGCCACAACGGTGCCGCCCGGGCACATGCAGAAGCTGTAGACCGAACGGCCATTCTTGGCGTGGTGCACCAGCTTGTAGTCCGCTGCGCCCAGCTTGGGGTGGCCAGCGTATTTGCCCAGGCGTGCGGCGTCGATCAGCGACTGCGGGTGCTCGATACGGAAACCCACCGAGAACGGCTTGGCTTCCATGTACACGCCGCGGTCGTGGAGCATGCGGAAGGTGTCACGGGCGCTGTGGCCCAGGGCAAGAATCACGTGCTTGGAGAGGATCTGCTCGCCGCCGTCGATGACCACGCCGTTCAACTGGCCGTCTTCGATCAGCACGTCGGTGACCCGCTGTTCGAAGCGCACTTCACCGCCCAGGGCGATGATCTGCTCGCGCATGTTTTCCACCACGCCGGTCAGGCGGAAGGTGCCGATGTGCGGCTTGCTGACGTAGAGGATTTCTTCCGGCGCGCCGGCCTTGACGAACTCGTGCAGCACTTTGCGACCGTGGAATTTAGGGTCCTTGATCTGGCTGTACAGCTTGCCGTCGGAAAAGGTACCGGCGCCGCCTTCACCGAATTGCACGTTGGACTCGGGGTTGAGCACGCTTTTGCGCCACAGGCCCCAGGTGTCCTTGGTGCGTTGGCGTACTTCCTTGCCGCGCTCGAGGATGATCGGCTTGAAGCCCATCTGTGCCAGCAGCAGCCCGGCGAAAATCCCGCAGGGGCCAAAGCCCACCACGATTGGCCGCTCAGCCAGGCCTTCCGGCGCCTGGCCCACCACCTTGTAGCTGACGTCCGGTGCCGGATTGACGTTGCGATCATCGGCAAACTTGAGCAGCAGAGGGGCTTCACCCTTCACGTTCAGGTCGACGGTGTAGATGAAGCACAGCTCAGAGGTTTTTTTACGCGCATCGTAGCTGCGCTTGAACAGGGTGAAATCGAGCAGGTCATCACTGGCGATGCCCAGGCGCTGCACGATGGCTGTGCGCAGGTCTTCTTCGGGATGGTCGATGGGCAGCTTGAGTTCAGTGATTCGTAACATGACAGGATCCGGTAGGCGGCGGGCAAGAAGGCCGGCTGTTTTGCAAACCGGCGATTATAAGCCCCAATGGCGACTTTCCGTCAGGTTAATCGTCCCGCGAGCCGCCGAACGCCGCGCAACCGCGCTGCACCTGGCCGTTCACGCGCAACTCGGCGCTCATGTGTTGCAGGCTGCCGCTCACACTGTCGACGCAGCGCTGGGGCGCCACCCACAGTTCGATGTGCTGGTTATTGGCTTCGGTCATCAGGTTGAAACGGCCGTCGCCCAGTTGTTCCTCGACGTACGGCACTGCCAAAGGTGGCTGGCCTTCGCGTTCCAGCACCATGCCCTTGGCCGTGACATTCATTGCCCAGGCGGGTTTATGGCCATTGGCCCGCAGGATCATGCGCTTGAAGTCCGGGTCGGAGCAGGCTGAGGTCGAGCGTTCGACGCGATACAACTGTTGCAGGTCCACTGAGCCCTGGGTGCCGCTGGCGACCCCGGAAAACTTGCCACGCAGGTCGGCAAACAGCATGCCCTGCTGGCCAGCCAGCGAGGCCGCTTCCTGCAGGACGCTGGTGCCGCCGGTGTCGTTGACCACGTAGCTACGCTGGTCGCCACACGGCTGGAACAGCAGTTTGCCGTCCACCGCCGTCAACTCACCCTGCATACGGGTCAGCCCGACAGTCGATGGCTTGGCCGGCTCGCTTTCAAACAATTGGCAGGCGGCGAACAGAGGAAGCAAGGCAAACAGGGCGAGGGTACGGGCGGCGCGCATTATCGGGTCTCCAGGCAAGTGCCGCCACGTTACGCAGGCTGGCCGTGCATCACAAGCCCGCTTGCCAGCTTCAGGCGTTTCTTACAGATATCACCTTCAACCTACGATAAAGGTCTGACCGGTTTGCAGGCCTTCGACGCTTTTCGCGTAAGCCAGCGCCACATCGGCGGCGGGGGCAGGTTTATAGCCGCGGAAATAAGGGGCATAGCTGCCCATGGCTTCCAGCAACACCGTCGGGCTGACCGAGTTGATGCGCAGACCGCGTGGCAACTCAATGGCCGCCGCTTTGACGAAGGCGTCCAATGCACCGTTGACCAAAGCCGCCGAAGCGCCGGTGCGGATCGGATCACGGTTCAGAATGCCGCTGGTGAACGTGAACGAAGCGCCATCGTTGGCGTACTCACGACCGATCAACAGCAGGTTGACCTGGCCCATCAGCTTGTCACGCAGGCCCAGTTCGAAATCGCTGTCGTTCATGTCTGCCAGGGGCACGAAGTTGACGTTGCCTGCCGCGCAGATCAGGGCGTCGAACTTGCCGGTCTGCTCGAACAGACTGCGGATCGAGGCGCTATCGCTGATATCCACCTGAAAGTCGCCGCTGGTGCGGCCGATGCTGATCACTTCGTGGCGCTGGGCCAGTTCCGCCTTGACCGCTGAACCGATGGTGCCGCTGGCACCGATCAATAGGATTTTCATCGTGCTGTTCCTCTAGGCTGATTGCCTGTAGGAGCGAGCTTGCTGGCGAAGGACGTCAACGATCACGCGGTAAAAATGACTACACGGCGGCGATCTTGAGTTTTTCGCGAGCAAGCTCGCTCCTACAGTGGTATGGGGTTGCATTCAGTCTAGTGTGGCTTTTTGGTCGGATAAACGCGCTAATAGGCAACCTTTGGTTTTCAAATGGAAACAATTCATGAGCGAAATGGATGACCTGGCGGCGTTCGCCGTGCTGATCGAAGCCGGCAGTTTCACCGTGGCGGCTGCACAATTGGGCTGCAGCAAAGGGCAGTTATCCAAGCGCATCAGCCAGTTGGAAGCGCAGTTCGCCGTGGTACTGCTGCACCGCACCACGCGCAAGCTGAGCCTCACCGCTGCCGGCGCGGCGTTGCTGCCCCAGGCACAAGCGTTGGTGGTGCAGGTGGAACGCGCCCGCCAGGCCTTGGCGCGACTCAAAGATGATTTGGCTGGCCCTGTGCGTATGACCGTTCCGGTGTCGTTGGGCGAAACCTTCTTCGATGGTTTGTTGCTGGAATTCTCCAAGCAATATCCCCAGGTGCAGATCGAGCTGGAGCTCAATAACAGCTACCGAGACTTGGCACGCGATGGCTTTGACTTGGGCGTACGCTCCGGCGCCATCGAGCATGAACGCCTGGTGGCCAAACCCTTGCTGGCCTGGCATGAAATGACCTGCGCCAGCCCGGCTTATCTGGAACAGCATGGCGAACCACTGACCCCGGCGGACCTGGCGGCGCACAGCTGTCTGCTCAACAGCCATTACAGCGGCCGCGAGGAATGGTTGTACCACCAGCAACACGAACTGCTGCGGGTAAAGGTGAGCGGCACCTTCGCCTCCAACCACTACAACCTGCTGAAAAAAGCCGCGTTGGTCGGCGCCGGTATTGCCCGCCTGCCGTCCTACGTTCTACCTGCGGAACTGGCTGACGGCCGATTGCGCTGGCTGCTGCGCGACTATCAGACACGCAGCATGCCGATGTACCTGGTGCATCCCTATCAGGGCGGCCTGCCACGGCGTACCCAGGTGTTGGCCGACTACCTGGTGGACGGGTTCAAGCGCAGCGGCGAGGCACTGGACCGACTTCAGCGATAACGACGGGCAATCAGGTGGTCGACGGACAGCCAACCCGGCCCTTTGGCAAGCAACAGCAATAACAGCGCCAGCCAGGTGCCGTGAGTGGGATAGGCGTCCGGGTAGACGAACAGCTGGATGGTCAGGGTCATACCGATCAAGGCCAGGGCCGAAAACCGCGTGGCGAACCCCAGCAGGATCAATACCGGAAAAAAGTGCTCGGCAAAGGTTGCCAGGTGCGCGGCCACCTGCGGCGACAGCAGAGGCAGTTGGTATTCGCTGCGAAACAAAAACAGGGTCGAGGCCGCAAGTTTGGGCTCGCCCCATTGGAAGGTGCCGCTGATCAGGTCGATGGCAAAGCCTTCGACCTTGGTCTGCCCGGACTTCCAGAACACCGCCGCAATGGAGAAGCGCGCGATAAAGGCGATCAGGCTGTAGGGGATTTTTTCAAACAGTGCGACGGTTCGCTTTACCAGGCAGGGAGCGGGAATGTTCATGGCAATACCTCGGGTGGCAGGTGCAAATGGGTAATGGCGTCGTGGCTGATCAACAGCGTGAGACATTGGTGCAAATCGAATTCGGTGGAGGCTTCCAGAGCATCAGCTATGGCCATCTCCAACCCAGCGCCTTGGTTGAGGCGGTTGATAAAGGTCACTGATCCGCTGTCGACGGCGAATACCTTGACCGCCAACCCTTGGCGCAAGACCAGCGCGCCTTGGGCATACCAGGGGTTCAAGCTGGCGACGGCCCCGTCGGTCTGGTGCGCCGCCCAAACCGATACCACCGCGTAGGAAGATTCCAGCGTGGCGAGTGACGGATGCAGTCGTACACGCAGTTGCCCCAGTTGCGCGCAACCTTGCAGTTGCTCAAGTACGCTGTGCTGATCCAGGACCTGGCAATCCGCCGCGTGATAAGCGCGAACCCGTAAGCGTTCCAGCCGGGCGACATCGGCCAGGTAGGGCACGCTTGAGGCCGGTTCGAAAGCCTGGATAAAGTCAGCGAACGTGCCGCCGTACTCACTGATCAACGGGCTGATAGGCGGGTGGGCCTGGACATACAGGCCGGCCATGGTGCGGAAAAACTCATCGCCGACCAGTTGCCGCGCCACCGGGTAGGCGGCTACCAAGGCATTGATCAACGCGCTATGGACATTGTTGCGATACACCGCAAAGCGGCTCGCCGGCTCGGCACCGTTGCTGCTGAACACGCCCTCGGGGCAGGTTGCTTGCGGGGCCAGTAAAGCTTGGGCAAATGCCTGCTGAATACTCATCGGGCCACCTGCGACAAATACCCTTCGGCCTGTCGGGCCTCTGCTTGCAAAACGCTGAACGCGGGCACTTGGTTATCCCGCTCGATCAGCGTGGCGACAGCTCCCGTCCGCGCCAATACCTGTGCGTACAGCTGCCACACGGCGTTATCGATCGGCGCGCCGTGGTCATCGATCAGCAGGCGGTCGCCCAGGCTGTCAGTGTCTTCGGCAAAGCCGGCCAGATGAATCTCACCCACTGCGTGCAATGGCAGGGCATCGATGTAGGCCAGCGGGTCGCGCTGATGATTGATGCAGGACACGTAGACGTTGTTGACGTCGAGCAGCAGGCCGCAACCGGTACGGCGGATGATCTCGCTGATAAAGTCGGTTTCGTCCAGGGTAGAGCGCTGGAACTGCAGATAAGTGGACGGGTTTTCCAGCAGCATCGGACGCTTGAGCGTGCTTTGTACCTGGTCGACGTGTTCGCACACCCGCTCCAGGGTGCTGACGTCGTAGGCCAGGGGCAGCAGGTCGTTGAGAAACACCGGGCCGTGGCTGGACCAGGCCAGGTGTTCGGAAAAAGACTGGGGTTGGTAGCGTTCGATCAGCGTGGCCAGGCGAGCCAAGTGCTCGCGGTCCAGAGGGCCTTCGCCGCCAATGGACAGGCCGACGCCATGCAGTGACAGGGGGTACTGCGCACGAATCAACCCCAGATAGTGGTGAAACGGGCCGCCGGCCACAATGTAGTTTTCGGCGTGTACTTCGAAAAAACCGATGTCGGGGCGGGTCTCGAGCACCTCGGTGAAGTGCTCGGTCTTGAGCCCCAGCCCGGCCCGATAGGGCAGGCCGGGCGCCTGAGCCGGTGAGACCGCGTGTTGGGCTGTAAGCGTCATCATCAGTACTCAGGCTGCGCGGGGGTCAGGATTGGGCGGTGAAGGCCGCTTCCTGGCCAAAACCGGTCGGCGAGGTGGTGCTTGGGGTCTGGGTGCACGTGCCGGCGGGGACCAGTTTCCAGGCATTGGCCTGGTCTTTGGTTTTGGAGGTGCCAGCGCAGGAAGTACCGGCGCCCGCGGCGCAGTCATTCTTGCCGGCTTCAGCCACGCCGAAGCATTTCTGCATGTCGTCGGCCGCGTGGGCGGTGGTGGTCAGGGCGGACAGGCTCAGGGCAGAACCAAGGGCCAGAACGAGGGTGGCAGCGGACAGTTTGGTGGTCATGGTATGTCTCCAGCAGTGGTTGAATGCGCAGGCTTGATTGCCTGCATGCACCACTAGAGAAAGGGGGAGGGAATTCGTTACAAGGCCATCGAAAAAAATTGCAAACAACACATATTTATTTTTACCAGAAAAATGAGAACTGGCTTGTGTGGGAGTCGGGCTTGCCCGCGATGCAGGCACCTCGGTGCTTCAGATACACCGAGGTGATGCTATCGCAGGCAAGCCAGCTCCCACACAAGCCAGCTCCCATTTTAGAACTCACTCTTTCTAGCCGCCCAGGTACGCCTCCCGCACCTTCGGATCGGTCAGCAATTGCTCACCGGTGCCCTGCATCACCACTCGGCCATTCTCCAGCACATAGGCGCGGTCAGCGATTTTCAGCGCCTGGTTGGCGTTCTGCTCTACCAAAAACACCGTCACACCGTCCTTGCGCAGCTGTTCGATGATGTCGAAGATCTGCTGGATGATGATCGGTGCCAGGCCCAGGGAAGGCTCGTCCAGCAGCAACAGCTTTGGCTTGCTCATCAGCGCCCGGCCAATGGCGAGCATTTGCTGTTCGCCGCCGGACATGGTGCCGCCGCGCTGGCTGAAGCGTTCCTTGAGACGGGGGAACAGGTGCAGCACCTTGTCCATCTGCTCCTGGTAATCGCCCTTGTCGGTAAAGAACCCACCCATGGCCAGGTTCTCTTCGACAGTCAGGCGCGAGAACACCCGACGGCCTTCCGGCACCACCGCAATGCTCTTGCGCATGATCTCGGCGGAGTGCTTGCCCACCAGTTCTTCACCCATGTAGCGGATGCTGCCACTGTAGGCTTGCGGCGAACCGCACAAGGTCATCAGCAAGGTCGATTTGCCTGCGCCGTTGGCGCCGATCAGGGTGACGATCTCACCCTGGCGCACTTCCACATTGACGCTGTGCAGGGCCTGGATCTTGCCGTAGAAAGTGGAAACGTTTTCGAATTGCAGCATTTTACGCTTCCCCCAAATAGGCTTTGATCACTTCAGGATTGTCGCGGATCTGCTCCGGCGTCCCGTTGGCCAGCGGCGTGCCCTGGTTGATCACCACGATGTGGTCGGAGATGCTCATGACCAGTTTCATGTCGTGTTCGATCAACAGTACCGTGGCGTTGTTTTCCTCACGCAGCACACTGATCAGCGCCTTGAGGTCTTCGGTTTCCTTGGGGTTCAGGCCGGCGGCAGGTTCGTCGAGCATCAGGATGCGCGGGCGGGTCATCATGCAACGGGCGATTTCCAGGCGACGTTGCTGGCCGTAGGCGAGGGTCCCGGCGGGGCGGTTGGCGAACTCGGTCAGGTTGACCTTGTCCAGCCAGTACGCCGCGTATTCCATGGCCTCGCGCTCGCTCTTGCGGAACGCCGGGGTCTTGAACAGGCCGGCGAAGAAGTTGGTGTTCAAGTGACGGTGTTGGGCGATCAACAGGTTCTCGACCGCCGTCATGTCCTTGAACAACCGCACGTTCTGGAAGGTACGCACCACGCCTTTGCGCGCGATTTCGTGGCCGGCCAGGCCCTGGATCGGCTGGCCGTCCAGCAGGATGCTGCCACCGCTCGGCTTGTAGAAACCGGTGAGGCAGTTGAACACCGTGGTCTTGCCGGCGCCGTTGGGGCCGATCAGGGCTACCACTTGCTTTTCTTTGACGGTCAGGGCCACGCCGTTGACCGCCAGCAAACCGCCGAAGCGCATGCTCAAATTTTCGACTTTCAGGATCTCGCGGCTCATTTGCGCAGCTCCATGTGTGGACGTTGCATGGGCAGCAGGCCTTGAGGGCGCCAGATCATCATCAGCACCATCATGGCGCCGAACATCAACATGCGGTATTCGCTGAACTCACGCATCATTTCCGGCAGCAGGATCATCACGATGGCCGCGAGGATCACGCCCAGTTGCGAGCCCATGCCACCCAATACCACGATGGCGAGAATGATCGCCGACTCGATAAAGGTGAACGATTCCGGCGTCACCAGGCCTTGGCGAGCGGCGAAGAAGCTGCCGGCAAAACCTGCAAACGCAGCGCCCAGGGTGAATGCGGAAAGTTTGATGATGGTCGGGTTCAGGCCCAGGGCGCGACAGGCGATTTCATCTTCGCGCAACGCTTCCCAGGCGCGCCCGATGGGCATACGCAGCAGGCGGTTGATCACGAACAGGGCCGCCAATGCCAGCAACAGCGCGACCAGGTACAGGAACACCACTTTGCTCACCGGGTTGTAGGCAATCCCGAAGTACTCGTGGAAGGTCTGCATGCCTTCGGCGGCGCTGCGGTCGAACGACAGCCCGAAGAATGTCGGCTTGGGGATGCTGCTGATGCCGTTGGGGCCACCGGTGATGTCGGTAAGGTTACGCAGGAACAGGCGAATGATTTCGCCGAAGCCCAGGGTCACGATGGCCAGGTAGTCACCGCGCAGGCGCAGCACCGGGAAGCCCAGCAGGAAGCCGAACGTGGCCGCTGCCATACCGGCCAGCGGCAGGCAGATCCAGAAGCTCCAGCCCAGGTAATGCGAGAGCAGCGCGTAGGTGTAGGCACCCACGGCGTAGAAGCCCACATAACCCAGGTCGAGCAGGCCGGCCAGGCCCACCACGATGTTCAGGCCCAGGCCCAGCAATACGTAGATCAGGATCAGGGTGGCAATGTCGACCGCGCCGCGCGAGCCAAAGAACGGCCAGATCAGCGCCGCGATGATCAACCCGATGATGATGTAGCGCTGGGTGCGCGGCAGGGTCAGAAATTGGCTGACCTTGGGCGACACCAACGGGCCACGGTTGCCCTTGAACAAGGCTCCGACCTGCTGGGTGAACAGTACACGCAGGAACATCAGCACCGAACACAGCGCGATGACAGTCAGGGTGACAGGCCCGGTGCCATGCACTTCCAGGTTGATGCCGACAATGCTCAGTTTGAGACCGAGTACCGGAAAGGCCACGGCCCAGACCAGCAAGGCGCTGAAAAACGCCGATTTAAGATATCTGCTCATACTTTCTCAACCTCCGGACGGCCCAGGATGCCGGTCGGACGGAACAACAACACCAGAACCAACAGGCCGAACGCGACGACGTCCTTGTACTGGTCACCGAAGATATCGGCACCAAAGGCTTCGGCCACACCCAGCACCAGCCCGCCGAGCATGGCGCCCGGAATGCTGCCGATGCCGCCCAATACCGCTGCGGTAAAGGCCTTGAGGCCCACCAGGAAACCGGCGTTGGGGTTGATCACGCCGTATTGCATGCTCAGCAACACGGCCGCCACGGCCGCCAGCGCAGCACCAATGACGAAGGTCAGGGCGATGATGTTGTTGGTGTTGATGCCCAGCAGGTTGGCCATCTTGATGTCTTCGGCACAGGCCCGGCAGGCGCGCCCCAGACGGGAGCGGGAAATGAACAGCGTCAGGCCCAGCATGGCCACCAGGGTGACCACGAAAACCAGAATCTGCATGTACGAAATCAGCACTTCTTGTGCGCCACCTGGGCCGAAGGAGATGCTCCCCGGAATCAGGTTGGGAATGGACTTGTCCTTGGAGTCCTGAGACAGCAGTACGGTGTTCTGCAGGAAAATCGACATGCCGATGGCAGAAATCAGCGGGATCAAACGGTTGCTGCCCCGCAGGGGACGGTAGGCAACCCGCTCGATGCTGTAGCCATAGGCACTGGTCACGATGATCGACGCCAAAAACGCAGCGGTCATCAACAGCGGCAGGGAGTGGATCCCCATCATGGCCAGCCCGGCAAGGGCGATGAAGGCCACGTAGGAACCAATCATGTACACCTCGCCATGGGCGAAGTTGATCATTCCAATGATGCCGTAAACCATTGTGTAGCCAATGGCTATCAAGGCATAGGTGCTGCCAATGGTCAGGCCATTAACCAGCTGTTGGAAAAAATGATAGATCTCAGGCATTACAGCGCTCCTAAAAACCCGATACGCATTTCACTGGTGGAGTCATTTCCGGCTCGGTGCCCTGTTCTGTGACCAGGTTGCACAAAGCGTTTGCCAGCGAACCGCTGGTGACGGTTTTAAGATTTTCAGGTGAGCCAGCGCCCGGATCGCGGGTGACATGGCCCATAAACCTCGTAAAACAAAGCCCACTGCTTGCACAGTGGGCTTGTTGACCAGTAACGCCTGGCTTACTGAGGGGAAACTTCGGTTTTTGGTTTACCGAAGTGCCATTCGTAGACCACGAACTTGAAGTCCTTCAGGTCGCCCTTGGCGTCGAAGCTCAGGTCGCCCGTAGGGGTCTTGAAGGTACCGGCGTGGATGGCCTCGGCCACTTTGGCGGTGTCTTCGCTTTTGGCCGCAGCAATACCACCGGCAATCACTTCAACTGCCGAGTAGGCCGGGAACACGAACGGACCGGTTGGGTCCTGCTTGTTCTTGGCGAACTCTTCAACGATGGCTTTGTTGGCTGGGTCGGTGTCGAAGGATTTCGGCAGGGTTACCAGCAGCCCTTCGGAAGCGCCCTGGGCGATTTGCGAGATCGAGTCGTTACCCACGCCCTCTGGGCCCATGAACTTGGCGTTCAGGCCTTTTTCCTTGGCTTGGCGCAGGATCAGGCCCAGCTCAGGGTGGTAGCCGCCGTAGTAGACGAAGTCGACGTTGGCTTGCTTGAGTTTCTGGATGATCGAGGAGAAGTCTTTGTCACCGGCGTTCAGGCCTTCGAAGACGGCAACCTTGGTGCCTTTTTCTTCAAGGGTCTTCTTCACGGCGCTGGCGATGCCTTCACCGTATTGCTGCTTGTCGTGCAGTACGGCAACGATTTTCGGCTTCACGTGGTCGGCGATGTAGTTGCCGGCCGCTGGGCCTTGCGCGCTGTCCAGGCCGATGGTGCGGAAGATCAGCTTGTAGCCACGGGAAGTGATTTCAGGGCTGGTGGCAGCCGGGGTAATCATGATGACGCCTTCGTCTTCATAGATATCCGACGCTGGCTGAGTGGAGCTGGAGCAGAGGTGGCCGACGACGAACTTGACGCCATCATTGACCACTTTGTTGGCAACGGCCACGGCTTGTTTTGGATCGCAAGCGTCGTCGTATTCCTTGGCTTCAAGCATCTTGCCGTCTACGCCGCCCTTGGCGTTGATGTCTTTGATGGCTTGCTTGGCACCCATGAATTGCATGTCGCCGTATTGCGTCACCGGACCGGTCTTGGGACCGGCGATGCCGATCTTGATGGTGTCGGCTGCGAACGAATGGCCGGCAACCCCAGCCAGGACCATAGCGGCAAACAGTTTGGAAATCTGCTTAGTAGCCTTATTCATAGTGCTCCACTCTTACTGTTGTATTTTTTATAGTTCTAGCGGCCTTGTGAGCTGCAGAACCGGATCAGATATCGCGGATATCCCCCCGGCATTGCCCTGGCAACTGTACCGGTACAGTGTAGAGCGCTGGCTGATCGCTTGAAAAGCTGGCAGCTGGGGGCAAAACCTGGGTATGTCGCTTAAATGAAAGAAAAAGACAGAATCGCGGCGGGTTGCGAACAGCTTTCAAGGCATTCCTTGGCTTTCCTGGCACTTTCAATCGCTACTTCATTTGCTACTGGGTTTTTCTGCCTGAGCGACGGGGCTATGATTGCGCCGATTTTTTACTCAGGTGAATTCCCATGACGCAAGAACCAAGCACCCTCTATGCCAAGCTGCTCGGTGAAACCGCCGAAATTTCCTGGAAGGAGCTTGAGCCGTTCTTTGCCAAGGGTGCCCTATTGTGGGTCGATGCCAGCCTGGATTTGATCGAGGCAGCCGAGGGAATGGCCGAAGACAACCGGGACAAAGTCGCCGCCTGGCTAGCCGCCGGGAGCCTTGGCGAAGTGTCTGCGACGCGGGCATTGGACCTGGTTGAACGGGATCCGAGTTTATGGGCGGTGGTGGTCTCGCCCTGGATACTGATCCAGGAAAGGGCACGACTCTGAGGCGCTGCACTTATTTGGCGCGAACTTACGGAGGGTTAAAGTGTGTAATCGAGTAGCGTGATGGCTCTTTGCCGTGAAGAAACGTCACACGCCAGGGTGACGTTAACGTCACGGGCACAGTTGTATGCCTTCTGCCACGCCGTTTTAATTGTTATAGGGTATGTCAGGATCTTCCCGGTAAGTATGTAACGCTGTTTCCAGCGACACATCCGTAATTCTCAGCCCTGAAATCATTGACTCAGGGCTCGACCATGCAACCGACTTACCGATTGTCCTCCACGCCTGCCGCAAGCCTTGCGGCGACGCAGGACAACGAATACAAGACCCATTACCGCGACCAGCTCCAGGGCATCGACACCACACTGCAGTTCCTGCGGTCTCGCCCCACTTTCTCGGCCTTTATCAATGAACGGGTAAATGCGACGTTCACATCGCCCGCAAACCTGGACGCGTCTCGGGTATTTATCAAAAGCGATCCGAGCGACGTTGTGGTTGCGCAGGACGCCGTTCAGGCGACTCGGCTGCTTCCAAGCGTGATGGATGCTGTCATCAGACGAATCGTTGACCAGCAACCCGCGTCTTTTGCCAGCCGCAGCACTACTTTTACCTTTGACCGCGACAAGGACGCCGACGAGCAGTTGCCCTCATCGCTGACACCGGCTGCATTTGACACGTTTCTCGATGAACTGTCGGCTTCGCTGCAGACGGCCTATCGGGCGTGCCTGGATACTTTCTGGAAACAGGCAGTCAGTACGACCGACCCGCGCTTGCCCCAGGATTCTGTGATCTCGGCACGTAGCAAACAGATCAGCGTAGAGGCTTCGTTGCTCAGGGCCGATGGGACGCTTAACACCAACGGCTTGCGCCTGGTCGAGACGTTCGTGGCATATCCCGATGCGGTCGCACGGCAAGCACGGCCCAACAGGCCAGCGGCTTACGCCGTGGTGTTGAAGGGCGCAGGTACTGGCGCTGATATGCCTTTGCAGGGTGCGGTGATGCTGACCGCTAGGGATCCTTTCGATTCGTCCTCCAACAGGAGTAAGCCGCTTGCACCGCTCGTGGCTCGCCCGGTAACAACCAGCGTCAATGTGGGTATCGTCGTTTTGTTTACACCTAATCGCGGCCTCGAGGCGTTCCAGTCCTTGGCGCTTCTGGATCAGGAACTGCATCGGCGATTAAACACCGACTACGAGTTCGATGGCCTCTTCTCCCTGCTTGCGGACAAACACTACGAACCCGCGACGGCCCTGCGTGACAAGGCACAGACCACCGGTTGCTTTGACTACAAAGAAATCCTTGAATCAGTCTTCAGCGCCAGCGTGGCGGCGCAGTATGAAAAGCTGGTCGATGATTTTGCGTTCATGGTGAGTCGGTATCAGCGCCGGGGCACGGATGAAGACTTCAGCCAGCTGCCAGTCAGCCTGGATCGAACCATGGACATGCAAAAGTGCTTCAGCGTCAGCGAGGTGTTGCGCGCTCGTGAAACCAAACGCTCCAAAGCCGAACTCGAGCAGTTTTTAAGCGCGGCCTCAGAGGCCGATAAACAAGCCTGGGCAGCGGCCGCGCGTGACTACCTGGGCGAACTTGAACGTGCTTATACCGGGGAGGGGCTGCCCTCGGTTTTACAGTATGGTGACCAGCAGGCGCTATTGGCCTACAGCAGTGAGCAACTGGCGCAGGCGCTGGAAAACCAGTACGGCATCGAGACGGACCCGTGCGATATTCAGGTCACTGTTCGTCGGCCCAACCCCGCGCCTGGTCTTTATTTTCCCGGCGCCAGGCCCAATCCGCAGAGTGGCCAGCCGCACTATTCCACTGAAACTAAAAGCCTGGCGGCGCTGGCCCTGGAAAATGTCGACTATCTGGACGAGGTGTTTGTGGCCAAGTCCCAATTGAGCCTGTACGGGGAACCCTACACGGCGTTGACCACACAACAGGTCAAGGACCTGGTACGTGACGTGGATATAGGCGGCTCCTACATTGAGTTTCTTAATAAACGTCTTCTGACATCGGCCGAAGCCAAGCAGCTCAAGCAGAGTTTCGTCGACGTCATGTGCAAGCAGCTCAGGGTCGATGGGATTGAAGCCAAGATTGCCAAGGACTTTACGAGCGACAGTTATGCACGGGTCAAAAGCGTGCTTGACCACCCCACCGAGACTGCGGAGCGGGCCAAGGTGGGGGGCTATCAAGTCAGCGTTTCGGCGCTTTATATACGTGATATTCACGTGCGCGGTGTCCTGGCGGTTACCTGCGCCAACCCGAAAAACAATGTGATCGCCTTGTATACCCCACGGTCCCCGGATGGGCGCGCCTTTCGCGAATACACCGGTATGACGCAACTGCTGGATCAATTCGTCAATAACAATGGGTGGCAGGATTATTTATTTGAGCGCATGGATGGTTCTGCGCTGCCACGACTGCGAACCACATTCAGAAGAGGGATTTTCCGAAGCGAGATCTCTCTGTGGGGGATCAAGGGCAATTTTCTGGAGCGCGCCTACGATTTCGAGGCCCGCGCTGCCATCGCTCAGGCTGACCGCAAGACCACCAGTACCCATGAGTCAAATGTGCGTAGCACCTGGACGGTGGTCGAAGGGTTGGTTGAAGTGGCGTTAGCGGTTTTCCCGGTCAAGGTGACGTTTGTCATTGGCTTGGTGCGCAGCGCAATGGCGTTGAGTGCCGCCCTGGATGCTTTGCAAAATGATGACAGTGTGGGGGCGACTCATGAGTTTGTCAGGGCATTCGGCTATATGGTGGGGGCGTTGATTGACGGTGCGGTGGGGTTCGCGCCTGTGCGCCTTCCTTCGGCGCGGCCAGGCTTGCCGCACCAGATGGCGCTCAACGCGGCGCCCAAAGACGTCACACCATTGGCAGGCTGGGAAAGCCAAGGGTTTTATACCCGCGCGGGAAAAGGCTCGACGCCCGGACAGCATTTCCTCAAGGAAAAGGACCAGTGGTTCAAGGTCATCTATGACGAGACGACGGCAATCGGAACCTGGCGTTTGCAGAACCCACGTCGAGACGGTCGGCATCACTATCACCTGCCGCCTATTACTCGCAACACGGCTAACGAATGGATCATACGCTCGCCCGAGAGTGGCCTGAGGGGCGGTTATCACTCGCGTATGGCACGTGATGACCTGATGCGGCTCTACCCAGACCTGGGTGATGTGCAAGCGGCGCGGGTCCTGGATTCGTTCGAGTTTCCTGCCGGGCGGGAGCGGGCCATGGAGCTTCGTCTGGTGCGGCGCCTGGGGGATGGCCCGCTGGAATTGCAAGCCATTGGGCTGCGCGATATTCCTGTCGAATTTCGTCAATACCTCAATGCGACCACGACACTCGATCAGGCCAGGCTGCGGCTACAGGGTATAGACCCCGGGCGTACCGCCCCTGTTGCCCTGCCGGCGGCGCGCGCGAGTGTCATCGTGACTCAGCAATGGAAGTCCTGGGGCACGAAGATTGATCCTGCCTTGCTGCAACGTAAGTCTGATATGTTCAGTATCTGGGAGTACAAACCGGTTTACAGCCAGCAATCGGGTTGGTCTCAGCTCGAAGGCAACTTTATTAAAATCGATGATCTTTACTATCGCACCCATGAGAATCCGCTGTGGTTCGCCGACAATGTAAGTATCTACAAGCCGGGCACCACCTATGACGACTTTGACAGCTTTGAACTGATGTTGCGCAACAACCCCACCGAACAACCGATGATCGCCACCTATGATCGGGCCGCCTACTTACGGGGAGCACAAAGCTGGCAGGTCATCGAAAGAAGACCGTTTGAGAAAACCATCACGGCCTATGTTCAAGAGGCGTTTCCAGACTTGACTTCAGTGAGCCACACGCAGATCGCTCGGGCTGTATTCAATAAGTATCGCAAGGACTACAAGTATGTGGACATGCTGCGGGTGTGGCGCACTGGGCAGACAGCCTCGGATACCCCTTTGTCACTGCTCGAACCGACGCGGCACACAATAGGATCGAACCCGAGGATTCCTCTGGGGCGCGCGCACGAAGGTACGCAGCCAGCAGCCTGGCGGCGTGTGGATTTTGCTTCGGATCGCTTTGAACCGCACTTCAATCACGCCGTCACGCGTCCGGGGCCGGTGACGCTGCGGTCATTGATGACCGAAGTAATGGCCAAGGTTGCCCATGGAGAGCTTCTGGAGGTGTCAGGCACCAAACTGCTGTTCAGGCGAGCAGGGGACGATAGGTTGTATTGTTTGCACCTGGTCGATACGTCGGGGGCGTTTATCGCTGACCGGGCGTTCCGAAGAACCTTACATCGATCCCGGGACTATCGGGGGGTGAATAGGGGGCAATTTGGGCTGCAGTACACCAGTTTCACAAATACGGACTTCGGTACGGCGCTGCATCACCAAAAGGTCATTAATCTGATTGGCGGACTCCAACACAACAGGCGTAGCGTCCAGCCCTCTCAGCTGTTCATTATCAGGTTGGATACCTAGCGCTTGGTTCTACGTGTATCCCCTGCACACGGCTTGTTTTGGGCAGCAGACGCTATCAGCGAATCGGCCTGACAATAGACTGCGAACCCATTCGTTCCGTAGCGGGATCCTTGGGGGCAGGGGTTTCGCTGTTGGTTTCCACGCTGAGCGGGTACAGCGGATTGCGCATGGCAATCCCCTGCATCACGCCGATGATGGCGTCGAAGGGCACCGCCGGGCTGAGCAGGTAGCCCTGGATGTAGTCACAGCCATGCTTGAGCAACAGCTCGAACTGCGCCTGGGTTTCCACCCCTTCGGTGACCACCTGCAAGTGCAGGGTGTGGGCCATGCCAATAATCGCCTGGACAATTTCACTGTCTGCGGTGGATTTGGGGATGTCCTGGATAAACGAGCGATCGATCTTCAAGGTGTTGAGCGGCAAGCGCTTGAGGTAAGCCAGCGACGAATAGCCAGTGCCGAAGTCATCGATGGCCAGTGACACACCCAGGGCGCGAATCTGCCGCAACAGGGCCAGGGTGCTGCTGATATTGCCCATCAACGCGTTTTCAGTGACTTCCAGTTCCAGGCGGTTGGTGCCGATGCCGGCGAAGCGCAGGGCGTCTTCGATTTCATCGGCCAGTTCGTCACGCGCCAGGTTCAACGCCGAGCAGTTCACCGCCATGATCAACTCGGTGTAGCCCCGGTCAGACAACAGGCTCAGGTCGTGACAGGCCTGGCGCAGTACCCAGTGGTCCAGTTCGGCGATCAACCCGTTGTTCTCGGCAATGCCGATAAAGCGGTCCGGGGCCAGCAGCCCGTGTTGGGGGTGTTGCCAGCGCACCAGGGCTTCCAGGCGCGTGACCTTGCCCAGCTTCATGTCGAATATCGGTTGATAAAACAGCACCAACTGGCTGCGCGTACGCAAGGCGGCGCGCAGTTCTTCTTCCAGTTGCAGCTCAAGAAAGGCACGGGTTTTAAGGTTGGAACTGAAGAAGTTCAGACAATTGCGCCCGGCATCCTTGGATTGGTACAGCGCCAGGTCGGCGGTTTTAAGCAGTTCTTCGCAGGTGTGGCCGTCTTCGGGAAACAGGCTGATGCCGATGCTGGTGGTCATCACCATGCGCCGGCCGGCCAGTTCGATGGGTTCTTTCATCTTCTGCATGATGCGCTGGGCCATGTTCCGGGCTTCGTCGCGGTGATGAATATTGACCAGGATGCAAAACTCATCGCCGCCAAAGCGTGCCACCACATCTTCATGGCTGCGTATCGAGCCCTTGATATGCCCGGCCAGCACCGTGAGCAACTGGTCGCCGGCATCATGGCCCAGGCTGTCATTGATACGCTTGAAGTGGTCGATATCGAGGAAGATCACCGCCATCATGCCCTGAGTGCGGGTTTTTTCCGCGACTTTCTCCGCGAAGATCTGATTGAAACCACGGCGGTTGAGCAGGCTGGTCAACGCGTCGAAATGGGCCACTTGTTGCAGCGAGGCGCGGGCCTGGTCGAGTTCGCTGAGCAGCGCGTTGACCCGGCGCAGGTCGCGCTCCTTGTGTTGCAGCTTCTTGTCGGCCAGGGCTGCGCTGACGCTGCTGCCGATCACCAGCAAGGTGATCATCGCGACTGAAAGGCCCAGTTGAATCGGGTTGTCATCGGCCCGCAACGACAGGTCCGTGCCGCTGGGCACCAGCATTTGCATGGCCGCCATGCCGGTGAAGTGCATGCTCAGGATCCCGGCACCCAGCACCAGGCTGGCGGCGTATTTGAGCAGTTGGTGAAACACGCCGGCCCCATTGCGCAGGTAACTGGACAGCAACAACGCCGCCAGGCTGGCGCCCATGGCAATCGCCACCGAGGCCAAAAACAGCCGTGTTTCGAAGTACACCTGGGCCTGGGAACGCATGGCCGACATGCCCACGTAGTGCATCAACGCGATACCCAGCCCCATCCACACTGAAGCCACCAGGTACTGATGAAAACGCAGGTGGGTATGACTGAGGGTCTGCATGGCGAGCAACGAAGCGATCAGAGCGATCAGCAGCGAGGCGAAGGTCAAGATCAATTCGTAGTGAATGGCAATGGGCGCTTGGAAGGCCAGCATGCTGATGAAATGGGTCGACCAGATGCCACCTGCCAGGCATCCCGCACCCAGCCAGCGCCAATGGCGGCGGGCGGTGGGGTTTTCGACATGGCCGACACGTTCGGCCATGTCCAGGGTACCGAAACCCGCCGCGCAGGCGACCAGGTACGCCAGCAACACCAGAAACGGGTTATGACTGCAATTGAGCAATAAGTGCCCGCTGTCGGGAAGGTCGGTAAAAAAATGCTGCCCCAGCCATTCCATAGCTTATCCCGTCACAGAGCCCTGTCACTGCCAGCGGCGATGACCTATGAGCTCGAGTATAGGAGTCTCTCGAGCTTTGCCATCAGTAATGGCGTTTTGATCTCAAATTATTTTGATATGCCTTCCATAGCGTTTGGTGCTAAGCGCTGATCGGCAGGTCGAGTTCGAAGTGTGGAGCCTCCAGCGGGGCCAGGCCAAATGCGGCACGGGCGGCGTCGCAATCGACATTTTGCACGCCCTGGCTCCAGGACGCCTCGAACTCGCGGCACACGCTGGAGCGTTGCTCATAAATTGAGCAGCTTGTGGCTTGTCCGACTTCACCTTCAAGGCTGGCGCAGCGTGCCGGCTTGCGGTCGGTGCCGATCATCGCCACGCGGCTGGGGTTGATCTGCACCACCAGCTCATCGGGCACCGTGCCCCCGGACGAGGTGCACTCACCCCAAAAGAAAGACACGCGAAAGTGTGAACAGCAGGCACCGCAATTCAGACACGGACTGGCTTCGGACATGGGCGTCATCAATAAGAAAAGTAGGAGGAGGGTGCTGCGAAAGGCTCGCCATTCTATCCGTGCCATGGCCGTTGGGAAGAGGGGCACGCACTTATATTTTCGTGGGCAAAATCCCCGGTTGCCTGGGTGAAATCATGCCCTATCAGCTTTACGAATCATTACAGACAATCACCGCCAGCCTGACTATGTTGCAGTGACCTGAGCAGGATGCATCGGGCATCGCAGCTCTCATAACAATAAAAGAGACGGACCCATGCAGAACTCGACCCAAGCGGCGAATGCCTGGCGCATTCTGTTCCTGCTGTTCCTCGCCAACCTGTTCAATTTCTTTGACCGTACCATTCCCGCGATCATCATCGAGCCCATTCGCATGGAATGGCACTTGAGCGACTTCCAGCTCGGTATCATCGGCACCGCCTTTACCATTGTCTACGCCATTGCCGGGCTGCCGCTCGGGCGCCTGGCCGACACCGGTTCACGCAGCAAGTTGATGGGCTGGGGCTTGTTCGCCTGGAGCGGGCTGACGGCGGTCAATGGCATGGTCGGCAGTTTCTGGACCTTCCTGTTGGTGCGCATGGGCATTGGCATCGGCGAAGCCAGTTATGCACCGGCGGCCAATTCGCTGATTGGCGACCTGTTTCCCGCCCACCGCCGCGCCCGGGCCATGGGGATTTTCATGCTCGGCCTGCCGTTGGGCCTGTTGCTGGCGTTCTTCACCATCGGTGCGATGGTCAAGGCGTTCGACAGCTGGCGCGCGCCCTTCTTTATCGCGGCGGTGCCGGGGCTGATCCTGGCGGTGTTCATGTTCTACATAAAAGAACCCAAGCGGGGGGCAGCGGAAACCGTGCAAGTTTCCCAGGAGCGCGTCGACCGCCCGATCCGCCGCGTGCTGGCCGTGCCGACCTTTCTGTGGCTGGTGCTGGCCGGGCTGTGTTTTAACTTTGCCACCTATGCGTGCAACTCATTCCTGGTGCCGATGTTGCAACGCTATTTCCTCATGCCGTTGCAGGACGCGGCCGTCGCAACCGGCGTCATCGTCGGCCTGACCGGCCTGGTGGGCTTGACGCTGGGTGGGTGGATTGCCGACAAGATTCATCAACGGGTCGCCAATGGTCGATTGTTGTTTGCTGCGTTCAGCTTGATCATCTCCACGGTCACCACCGCCTGGGCATTGCACGCCGGGCGTGTTGAGATCGGGGTGTTTGTTGCGCTGTTCAGTGTGGGTTGGTTGTTTGCCTACAACTTCTACACCTGCGTGTATACCGCGATCCAGGACGTGGTCGAACCGCGTTTGCGCGCGACAGCGATGGCGCTGTTTTTTGCCGGGCTGTATTTGCTCGGCGGTGGCATGGGGCCGGTGGTGGTCGGGGCATTGTCCGATCACTTTGCTCATTCGGCGATGTATGCGGACGGGGCGCAGCAGATGACCGAGGCTTATAAAGCCGTGGGCTTGCATGACGCCATGTACCTGATTCCGGTGGCGCTGTTCTTGACCATGCTGTTTCTGTTCCAGGCCTCGCGCAGTTTTGTGCGCGATGCCAAGCGGATGAAGGAAGGGTTGAGTGCGGTTGAGGTGCCGGCGGCTGCGGCTACAGCTTGAGATCGAGGTGACCCTTTTGCAGGCAAGCCAGCTCCCACCTTTGACCGAGTTGACTGAACCTTGTGTGGTCAATTGTGGGAGCTGGGCTTGCCCGTGACGGCCGGATAGCCGACGCTGTTCTAACTGACGCGCCGCGATCTAAAAAATGTGGGAGCTGGCTTGCCTGCGATGACGGCCTGAAAGCCGACATCTCTCTACCTGACACCCCACAATCCACCTGTGGGAGCGGGCTTGCTCGCGAAGGCGGCCTGACAGTCAACACAGTTGGATCGGGTAC
>NZ_LYSO01000082.1:0-27768 GCF_001728935.1 Pseudomonas sp. AP42 | reverse complement strand
ACTCGCTTCGCATCGTGGTTACCGTCCACCGTTACAGCGTTGTGTAGATACTTATGGTCATCGCAGGCAAGCCCACCTTTGAACTTCAGCGTTCTTGAGAATAGGGTGAGTCAGCAACGCATCGATCCACGCAGTAAACTACCCCATACTTCACCTTTTCTACGCTCGCCCTGAGGCGGTCGTACGTGCAGACCACCAGAGAACGACCATGAGCCTTTCGAAAGCCGCCATCGCTTCATTCGACGTCGACGCCCAGAAGAGCTTCACACCTTTATGCCCCAACGAATTGCCGGTAGTCGGTGGCGATCACATTGGTGCCGAACTCAACTACATGGCCAGCCTCGCCGGCCACCGCATCGGTAGCAAGGACGCCCACACCCCCCACGCGCCCTGGGTGGTCGCGCAGCACAGCGAGATGCTGCAACCCACCGGCCTGGCCCATGCCGATGTGACGTGGGTCAGCCACTGCGTGCCGGGCACCGAGGGGTTCACCCTGCTCGATGAGTTGCCCGCGCCCTATGACTACGACTACTTCATCTGGAAAGGTGTCGAACCCGACCTGCACCCCTACGGCGCCTGTTACCACGACCTGCACGACAAGCTGTCCACCGGCGTCATCGAGTACCTCAAGGCCCACGGCGTGGCTCGCGTGATCGTCGGCGGCCTGGCGCTGGATTACTGCGTCAAGACCACCGCGTTGCAATTGCTCAAGGCCGGCCTGCACGTCGTTCTGCACTTGCCGGCGTGCCGCAGCATCAGCGAGGAGGGCGGTGTACAGGCCGTCGACGAATTGCTCAAGGCCGGTGCACAGATCAGCCGCACCCGCGAAGAACTGGCCCTGATTGCGCAGGGCTAAGCCTCAACGTTCAATCGAGCGACTCCACCGCGCATTCCACTCTGGCCGTGCCTGGTTGACCTGGTCCCAATCAATCGAAATGGCCGTTTGCAGATAACCCTGCATGGCTTCCACCCGCGCACGGGTTTTATCGGTGGTGGGGGTGCTCGGGTTCGACGGGATCTGGTCACCTTCTTCCAACGCCGGCGCCTGGGCCTCGGCGGTCAGCAAGAACGCTGCGAGCTTCTGCGCCAGTTCCGGCTCGTCATTGCGGGCGATCACGCATTCGGCCACGTTGAGCACCACCGCACCTTCTTTGGGCTGCGCGTACTCCATCGGTATGCCGAGCAGCTTTTGTGTGGCGACCTGGGTCGGGGTCAGGGGGAAGATCGCGGCCTCATCGGTCTGCACCATCTCGGAGATTTTCGCGGAGCTGGCGATGTATTCCAGCACATTGGGGCCAACGGTCTTAGGCCAGGCCTTGAAGCCCGGTTCCACATGGGTTTCATCGCCACCCTGGATGCGGTTGAACATCAGGAAGCCATGCAGGCCAAAGGTGGAGGAGGCCAGGGATTGGAACACCACTTTGTCCTTGAAGCGCGGGTCGGCCAGGTCCATCCATGAGGTGGGCGCGGCCCAACCTTTGTCCTTGAACATCTTGGCGTTGTAGCCAAGGCCAGTGACGCCCAGGGTCACGGCCACGGCTTCGTCCTTGATTCGGGCCTTGACCGGGATCTGTTCCAGCGGCGGGCTCGGCGCGAGCTTGTCGCACAGGCCCATGGAGATGGCGCGGTACATGATGCCGTCGTCGAGGAACATCACATGCATCTGCGGGTTGGCCTTGTTGGCCTGAACCTTGGCGAGGATGTCCGAGGAAGTGCCAGGTACGATCACGACCTTGACGTTATTGGCCTTTTCGAAGGCGGGCAGCACCTTGTCGGCGTACACCCGTTCCATGGTGCCGCCGTTCATGCCCAGGTACAGCGTGGGGGCGGCATGGGCCGTGCCGGTGAGCAAGGCGAGGGACAAGCAGGACAACGCGAGACGTGATTGCATGGGGTTTTTCCTCTCAGGCTTGGAAACGACGGATGGAAAACGCTTCGATGGGTTGGCGGCTGGCGCCGTCGCAGACGATCTCTGCCAAGGCTTCACCGACGGCGGGGCCGAGCTGGAACCCGGCACCGGCAAAGCCGAAACCGTGGAGCAGCCCAGGTTGGGTACTGCTGGGGCCGATCACCGGTTCGTGGTCGGGCAGGTAACCTTCGGTGCCACTCCAGGTGCGAATGGCCTGGGCACCCTGAAGAAACGGGTAGAGTTCGCCGGCGTTGCGCAGAATCTCCAGCACCGCCGCCTGGCCCGGCCTGGCCTGCTGCGGGCCCAGGGCAAAGCCGCGCCCGCCGCCGAGGATGCAATTGCCGCGGGCGACTTGCCGCGCATAGATGCCGCCACCCTCGACGCCGGTGCTGACGGTCATCACCCCCGGCAGCGGCTCGGTGACCAGCATCGCCGGGTGCGCCGAGATGATCGGCACCGGTTCGCCCAATTGCGCGGCGACCTTGCCGGCCCAGGCGCCCGCGCAGTTGAGCAGCCACGGCGCTTGCAAGTGCAGGCCGTTGGCGCAGTGCACCTGGAACAGCCGGCTGTCGTGCTCGATGCCGATTACTTCGGCTTGCTCGTATACCGCAGCGCCATGGCGCTGGGCGGCACGGGCAAAGGCCGGGGCCACCAGGCGCGGGTTGGCATGCCCGTCATCGGGGCACAACGAGGCGCCCACTGCCACGTCGCCCACCCAGGGGAAACGCCTGCGTAACTCGCTGCGGTCCAGCAGCTGCAAGCCCAGGTCGAAGCCACGGGTCTGCTCGGCGTAGGCTTGCAGTGCGGCAAAATCCCCAAGGCTGCGTGCCAGCTTCAAATGCCCGGAGCGCACGTATTCACCCTCGATACCAATCAACCCGGGCAGGTCGGCCCACAGTTGATGGGCGCGTTGCGACAGCGGCAACTGATGCAAGGGCCGCCCCTGGCGCCGCACGCCGCCGTAATTGACGCCGCTTGCATGCGAGCCACAAAAATCCCGTTCTACCAGGGCCACACGCTGGCCTTTCTGGGCGAGTATCAAGGCCGCCGAAGCCCCGACGATGCCTCCCCCCAAGACGATGACGTCGATCATGGCTGCACCTGCACGCCAAACGGCAGCGGCTTGATCGGTGCCTGGCCACGCAAGCGCCCAACTTGGGGGAGGTCACGCCCGCTACGCTCGGCCACGATTTCCGCCGCCGCCAACCCGCACATTCGCCCCTGGCAGCGGCCCATGCCGACGCGGCAATGGGCTTTGACCCGGTTGATTTCCCAGTGGCCTTCATCCACCACGGCGCGCACCTCGCCGACGCTGACCTCTTCGCAGCGGCACAGGATCAGGTCATCGGGCGCCTGCGCGGCCCAGTGTTCGGGGAAGGGGAAGGCGGTTTCCAGGCCCTGGCGAAAGCGCTGGATACGCGCCAACTGCCGTTCCAGCGCGACGCGGCGGCGCTGATCGACCACGACACCGGTGTCCTCCAGCAGCGCCAGCGCAGCACACTCGCCGGCCATTTGCGCAGCATCGGCGCCCATTATTCCGGCGCCGTCGCCTGCCAGGTACACCCCTTCGACACTGCTGCGCCCGGCGCTGTCACGTTGCGGCAGCCAGGCGCGGTTGAGGGGGTTCCAGGCAAACTCACAGCCGAGCAGATCGGCCAGTTGCGTTTCGCTGCGCAGGGCATGGGCGAAGGCCACCGCATCGCATGGCAGGGTCTGCTCGCCCCAGCGAATGCCTCGTACCCGTTGGTCGCCATCGATCTGCTTGAGCATTGCGCCCTGATGCACGGGAATCCCGTGGGCGGTCAGCCAGACGCGGTAATACATGCCCTTGGCCAGGGTCGCCGGTTGCCTGAGCAGCGCCGGCAAGGCACGGCATTGGGCGCTCAGCGGTGCACTGTCGAGCACCGCCAGCACCTTGGCACCGGCCTTTGCGTATTGGTAAGCGACCAAATAGAGCAACGGCCCGGAGCCGCAAAACACCACACGTTCGCCAATCGCGCAGCCTTGGTACTTCAAGGCGATTTGCGCCGCGCCCAGGCTGTAGACACCGGGTAACGTCCAGCCTGGCACCGGCAGGATGCGGTCGGTGGCGCCGGTAGCGACGATGACCTGCGCGTATTCGAGGCTGTCGGCGCGCCCGTTATTGAGCATGTCCAAGCGACCGTCCTCGGCATTCCACACCAAGGTGTCCGGCCGGTAGTCGATCAGCGCTGCCAGTTCATCCATGGTTTGGTGCACGGCTTGGGCCTTGCGCGCTTCAAACCCGTAGATCTGCCGGGCGGTGCGTTGGAACCCTGGGGGTTGGCGCCGATAAATCTGCCCGCCACCGCGCGGGCTCTCATCCACCAGGCACGGTGTGATGCCATGGTCGAGCAAGGTGCGCGCCGCGCTGATCCCCGCCGGGCCTGCACCCACTATCACTACCGGCTTCATGGCTGGCGCCCCGGATCACGGCTGATCGTCTGGCCTTCTTCCAGCAGGGTCGAACAGGCGCGCACCCGTCGCCCATCGGCCAGGCGCACCCAACAATCCTGGCACGCGCCCATCAGGCAAAACCCGGCGCGGCGCTCGGCACTGAAATCGCTGCTGCGCAGGTGCTCGGTACAGGTCAGTATGGCGGTCAGCAGGGTATCGCCGAGCAATCCCGTGGCGGGCTGGTCGTCGAGGGTGAAGGCCAGGGCAGGGCGTTGGGTTTCGCTCAGTCGCTTGAACAAGGCCATCAGTGTTTCCCCACCAGCACGCGGTCCAGGCCGTAGACCCGGTCGAGCACAATCATGGTCGCTGCCGTCAGTGCGATCACCAGCGCCGACACAGCCGCCATCATCGGGTCGATGGACTCGGTGGCGTACACGTACATGCGCACCGGCAGGGTTTGCGTGGCCGGCGAGCTTACGAAAATCGACAGGGTCACTTCATCGAAACTGTTGATGAACGCCAGCAACCACCCACCGGCCACACCGGGCAAAATCATCGGCAGGGTGATCTGCCGGAACAGCGTAAAGCGCCCGGCGCCGAGGGATTCGGCGGCCTGCTCGGCACTGCGATCAATGCCGATGGCCGCCGCCAATACCAGGCGCAATACGTAGGGGGTGATGATCACCACGTGTGCGAGCATCAGCCAGGTAAAGCTGCCGTTCACGCCCATCAGCGCAAACAGGCGCAGCATCGCCACCCCCAGCACCAGGTGCGGAATGATGATGGGCGACAGGAACAGCGCACTGAAGAAGTTGCGCCCCGCAAACGAGTAGCGACTGATCGCCAGGGCCGCCGGCACCGCGATCAGGGTCGCCAGGGTGGCGGCGGTGAAGGCCAGGATCAGGCTGTTATAGAACGCCTGGATAAAGTCGGCGCGTTCGAACACCGCGCGAAACCAGCGCAGGGAGAAGCCCGACGTGGGCAGGCTCAAGGTGTTCTCTGGCGTGAACGCCACCAGGCACACCACCACCAGTGGCGCCATCATGAACAGCACCACCATGGCATGGAAACCGAGGGCCAAAGGACCGTTTCTAGACATGCGCTTAAACCCCCAGGGACTTTTTGTAGCGGCCTTCGACCATGCGGTTCCAGCTCAGCATGATCAGCAGATTGACCAACAGCAGCGCCACCGCGAGGGTCGCGCCCATGGGCCAGTTGAGTTCCGAGAGGTACTGGTCGTACACCACGGTGGCGACCATCTTCAGGCGCCGCCCACCCAGCAGGCCGGGGATCGCAAAGGAGCTGGCAGCCAAACCGAACACGATCAAGGTGCCGGACAGCACACCGGGCATCACTTGGGGCAGCACGATCTTGCGCATCACCGTGGCCTGGCTGGCGCCCAGGGACAACGCCGCCTGTTCGGCCGACGGGTCAAGTTTTTGCAGCGAGGTCCACACCGGGATAATCATGAACGGCAGCATCACGTGCACCAACGCGATGATCACCGCGAATGGCGTATACAGCAGCTTCACCGGACTGCCGCCGAGGGCCTGGATCATTTGGTTAATCAGCCCGTCGGCACCCAGCAGCAGGCTCCAGCCAAACGCGCGCACCACCACCGAAATCAGCAGCGGCGTGAGGATCACGATCAGGAAGATCGAGCGCCATGGCGTGCCCATGCGGCTGAGAATGTAGGCCTCCGGTACGCCGATCACCACGCACAGCAGTGTCACCAGGGCGCTGATCCAGAAGGTGCGCCAGAAAATCTCGTAGAAGTAGGCGTCGCTCAACAGCGCCCCGTAATGGGCCAAGGTCCACTCATCGGCCTTTACGCCCACTTGGTAGTCGAACACATTGAACGACAGCACCAGGGTCAGGCCCAGCGGTATGATCAAAAGCCCGGCAAACAGCACCAGCGCCGGCAGCGAGAGCAGGTAGCCGCGACTCATGGGTGCACCTCATCGGCCGCCAGTACGCGCAGCAAATCGGCCTGCCATTGCAGGCCCACCACCGCGCCGTTAGCCAAGGGCGCGCTACCGTCGTTACTGCGCACCACGGTGATTTCGCCCAGGGCGGTGTGGACGCGGTACAGCCATTGGCTGCCGAAAAAGTAGCGGTCCAGCACTGCGCCTTGCATGCGCCCGGTGCCCGCGTCCACCAGTTGGATTTTTTCCGGGCGCAGGCTCAGGGTCAGTTCACCTGCGCCGCCGTCGTGGCGCACTTGAGGGATGCCGAGTGCGTCGTAGTCGCCGGCCAGCAGATTGGCCTTGCCGACGAAGTCCGAGATAAAGCGCGTGCGCGGGTGTTCATAGAGCTTGTAGGGCGCGTCGATCTGGGTCACACGCCCGGCCTGCATCACCACCACGCGGTCGCTGATGGACAGGGCTTCGGCCTGGTCATGAGTCACCATCAAGGTGGTGATGCCCACCGCGCACTGGATACGCCGGATTTCAAACTGCATCTCTTCACGCAGGTTGGCGTCGAGGTTGGACAGCGGCTCATCGAGCAACAACACCGGCGGTTCGATCACCAGCGCACGGGCCAGGGCCACGCGCTGACGCTGGCCACCGGACAGCTCACGGGGGTAGCGCTCGGCATGTTGAGCCAGGCGCACCAACTCCAGCACGCTGTTGACGCGGGTGGCGATGTCGGCCGCTGGCACCTTGCGCATCTTCAGGCCGAAGGCAACGTTGTCGCGCACGCTCATATGCGGGAACAGCGCGTAGCTCTGAAACACCACGCCCAGGCCACGGCTGGCGGGTTTGGCGTGGGTAATGTCGCGACCGTCGAGCAGGATCTGGCCACCGCTGACGTCGACGAAACCGGCGATCATTTGCAGGGTGGTGGTCTTGCCACAGCCTGAAGGGCCCAGCAGGGAAACGAACTCGCCTTGTTCCACCGCCAGATCAGTGGCGACCACCGCGTCGACGGCGCCATAGCGTTTGCTCAAGGCCTTGAGTTGGAGAAATGCCATGTCTGCTTTCCACCTTTATTCAGTCGCGTCAAATACGCGCTTTCTTGTTTTGGGCAGATGCGAAAAGTGGTGCCGGTGCGTTGGCGCTCGATCTCAAGTCGGCTGCCGGTTGTTGTTCATTTCGCCCCTGTGGACGCAGATTAGGACGAAGACTAGGATGGGTGGAAGATAGAATTTCACTCAGCGGACTACTATTTTAAGATTTATTCATTGAGCAGAATTATTAGCGAGATTAGGTGTGATGAATTCTACTGAGCGGAATAACGACGGTAAGGATATCGGTGCGGGCAGCGTGTCCCGGCTGTTTGCCGTGCTGCGAGCGCTGGGGGAGGTACCGGAGGGTGGCGAGCGGGTTACCCAGCTCGCCCAACAGGTGGGCTTGTCCCAACCCACCACCCATCGCCTGCTGCGTAGCCTGATGGACGAAGGCATGGTTGAGCAGGATGCGCGCAGCAAACGCTATCGCCTGAGCCTGGAGTTCTTCGCGTTGGCGGCCAACGCAGGCAAGACCGGCAACCTGCGCGACCTGGTGCGCCCCAGCCTGTTGCGCCTGAGCGCGTCGCTGGGGGACTCGCTGTTTCTGCTGGCGCGCTCAGGCTTTGACGCCATTTGTCTGGACCGCAGCGAGGGCCCGTACCCGATCCGTACCTTCACCGGCGATATCGGTGGGCGCGTGGCCCTGGGCGTGGGGCAGGGCAGCCTGGCGATCCTGGCGTTTTTGCCGGAAGAAGAGCGCGAGACGGTGATCCGCTACAACCTGCCACGGCTCAAGGACTTCCACCTGTATGACGAAGTGCTGCTGCGCTCCGAAGTGGAGAGCGTGCGCAACCTGGGTTATGCGGCACGCAACACTGGTGTGCTGGAAGGCATGGCGGGGCTGGCGGTGCCCATCCTCAACCGCGACGGGTACGCGGTCGCGGCATTGAGCGTGGCGACCATCAGCGACCGCCTGGGGCCGAGCCGCTTGCCGATGGTGGTGGAGTTGCTCAAACGCGAGGCGGCGGCCATCGGGCCGCGCCTCAATCCGTTTGATCCGACGTTGCGCAGGCCTTCGCAGACCTTTGGGGGTTAACCCGAGCCTTCACAACAGCATATTGGATCCAGTTACGGTATAACCCTGAGACGCTTTCGTCATTCGAGGCCCCGTTTTTCATGCAAAACCCTTTGCAACGTCCGCTGTGGCAAATCTACCTGTTGTTCCTGGCACCGATGGTGCTGTCCAATTTCCTGCAAAGCTTTTCCGGTACCCTCAACGGCATTTACGTTGGGCAAATGCTTGGGACCCAGGCGTTGGCTGCGGTGTCGGGGATGTTTCCCATCGTGTTTTTCTTCATCGCTCTGGTGATCGGCCTGGGGGCGGGCGCCTCGGTACTGATCGGCCAGGCATGGGGCGCCCAGGAGACCGGGATGGTCAAGGCGATCACCGGTGCCACCCTGACCCTGGGCGCATTGGTGGGCCTGGCCGCCGCCGTGCTGGGCAGCCTGTTTGCGCGCCCGGCGTTGCAAGCGTTGGGCACCCCGGTGGACGTGCTCGACGACGCGGTGGGCTACGCCCAGATGATGATGTTGATCATGCCGTTGCTGCTGGTGTTCATCCTGTATACCCAACTGCTGCGCGGGGTCAGCGACACGATTTCGCCTTTGCTGGCATTGATGGTCTCCACCCTGGTGGGCTTGCTGCTGACGCCTGCGCTGATTCGTGGCTGGATCGGCCTGCCGCCCATGGGCATCCAGAGTGCGGTGTATGCCGGGCTGGTGGGTAACGCCTTGGCGATGCTGTTTTTGATCCTGCGCCTGCGGCACAAAAACCACGTGATGGCGCCAGACCGCGAGCTGCTTGCCGCCTTGCGCCTGGACCGCGTCATCCTCGGCAAAGTCCTGCGCATCGGCCTGCCGACGGGCTTGCAGATGGTGGTGCTATCGCTGTCGGAGCTGGTCATCCTGGCCCTCGTCAACGGCCACGGCTCCCAGGCCACGGCGGCCTATGGCGCGGTGACGCAGATCGTCAACTATGTGCAGTTCCCGGCGCTGTCGATTGCCATCACCGCCTCGATCCTCGGTGCCCAGGCGATTGGCGCCGGGCGCCTGGAGCGCATCGGGCCGATCCTGCGCACTGGGCTGGTGATCAACCTGTGCCTCACCGGTGGCTTGATCGTGCTCGGCTATGGGCTATCCCACTGGTTGCTGGGCCTGTTCATCACCGACGACAGCGCACGGGTGCGGGCCGAACACCTGCTGCACATCATGCTCTGGAGCATTCTGGTATTTGGCTTCCAGGCGGTGATCGGCGGCATCATGCGCGCCAGCGGCGTGGTGCTGATGCCGGTGGCGATCTCGATCTTCTGCGTGCTCGGCGTGGAACTGCCAATGGCCTATCTGTTCAACGCCCACTTCGGGTTGGAAGGGGTGTGGATGGCATTTCCGGTGACCTACCTGGCGATGCTGGTGTTGCAGATAGCCTATTACCGCTTGGTGTGGCGGCATAAGCAGATCAAGCGGTTGGTGTGATAAAAAGCTGCGCAACTTGAAGGAAAGAAGGCATTAACGTCATGGCGAACCCCTACGCCGAATTATTCCAGGCCCCCGGTGCCCGGGCCTTTGTGCTCGCGGGCATGCTGGCACGCATGCCGATATCCATGACTGGCATCGGCCTGATCACCATGCTGTCCCAGGTGCATGGCGGCTATGGCCTGGCCGGTTCGGTGGCGGCGGTGTTTGCCCTGGCCACGGCGATTTGCGCGCCGCAAGTGTCACGTTGGGTGGACCGCTACAGCCAGGGCAGGGTGCTGCCAATTGCCGCGCTGATCGGCGGCGGGGCGCTACTGATGTTGCTGCTGTGTACGCGGTTGCAGGCGCCGAATTGGACGCTGTTTCTGTTCGCCGCGCTGGCGGGCTGCATGCCCAATATGTCCGCTATGGTGCGGGCGCGCTGGACCGAGTTGTACCGTGGCCAGCCCAGGCTGCAAACCGCGTTTGCCCTGGAGTCGGTACTCGATGAGGTGTGCTTCATCATCGGCCCGCCCATATCGGTGGGGTTGAGCGTGGCGGTGTTTCCAGAAGCCGGGCCCTTGGTGGCGGCGCTGTTGCTGGCGGTGGGCGTCACCACCTTTGTGCTGCAACGGCAAACCGAGCCACCGGTACACGCGCATCAGGGCGCGCACGGTCGCTGGCTGATTGCTTCGCCGTCGGTATTGATCCTGATGATTCTGCTGCTGGCCATGGGCGTGATTGTCGGCGTGGTGGATGTGGTCAGCGTGGCCTTCGCCCAGCATCAGGGCCAGCCGGCGGCGGCGAGTATCGTGCTGTCGGTGTATGCCATTGGTTCGTGCCTGGCCGGGTTGGCCTTCGGTGCCCTCAAACTCAAGGCACCGTTGCCACGCCAGTTCCTGTACTGCGGCGTAGCCACGGCGTTGACCACCTTGCCCTTGCTGCTGGTGAGCAATATTCCCGGCTTGGCCGCTGCCATCTTTATCTCCGGACTGTTCTTCGCGCCCACCTTGATTGTGTCGATGGCCATGGTGGAGCAGATCGTCCCGGCCAGCCGCCTGACCGAAGGCATGACCTGGCTGATCACCGGCCTGAGCATCGGCGTGGCCATTGGCGCCGCCAGTTCGGGGTGGATGATCGACCATTTTGGTGCCACCAGCGGGTTCTGGGTGGCGCTGGCAGCGGGGGCGGTGGTAGCGGGCTCGGCGGTATTGGGTTACCGGCGGTTGGGCTAGTCAGCCAATCGTTGGGCATGGCTCTGGGTAATGATGCTGCAGAAACTCGTTCAGCGCCTGACGCGTAAGATCATTCAATGTCACTTTCTTACGGTTTGCCGCCAGGGCAGCGGCCAAATGCAAGTCATGCCCGACGCGTACGTTGAATGAACCTTTGCACGGTTTCTCCGGCGTGTGCCCCAGGCTCTGGCAGGTAGCGAGATAATCATCCACCGCGCCACGGAAGGCTGCGTCCAGTTCAGCCACAGTTTTGCCTTCATAGCTCACCAATGCCTTGATGAACAGGATTTTACCAAACAGGCAGTTGTCCTCGAGGCTGGCTTCGATGGAGCCGATGTAGCCTTTGTGTTTCAGTTGGTTGTTCACTGAATCAGTTCTCCTGATTTCAATTGTTCGATGATCTGGCGCCGAATGTAGTGTTTCAGTTCGTTGCCGGGGTGAGGCTTGTGCAGGGTGATCATTGCACTGGGGTCGCCCATGTCGAACTTGACCCGGCTTCCGGCCCCTTCAATCTGTGTGTATCCCAATCGGCGTAATAACGTGACGAGCTCAGACCAGGTAAATGCCATGTGCTCATTGAGCAGTTTGGCGAGCAGCTTTTCATTTTTGGACACGGCGTTCCCTGCGTGTAACTAAATGTAGTTGCAAAAAGTGGTGTTCGTCAATCCTAGCTCAGGTTCGCGTTGCTTCCCGGGGATTGATGTAACCCCTGATGACAGCTCCCTCGGCGCCACCCATCCCCCCGCTAATTTTTCCCCGCCCGGTTCGTTTTATAGGGACGACGTGCCTTTGTGCTTCCCGCCTATTGCCCCGGATTCCAAGAAATGAATGCTGAAGACTCCTTGAAACTTGCTCGCCGGTTTATCGGGCTGCCCCTGGAAAAACGCCAACTGTTCCTGCAAGCCTTGCAGAAAGAAGGCGTGGATTTTTCAAGGTTTCCGATTCCGGCAGGGGTGGAGGTGGAGGACCGCCAGGCGCTGTCCTACGCACAGCAGCGCATGTGGTTTCTATGGCAGTTAGACCCGGCCAGCGGCGCCTACAATTTGCCCGGCGCGGTGCGTTTAAGTGGCGTGTTGAGCCTGCCAGCGCTGGAGCAAGCGTTCGCCAGCCTGGTGGCGCGTCACGAAACCCTGCGCACAGTGTTCCAGCGTCAGGCCGATGAGCGGCTGGCGCAGGTGGCGGTGGAGCCGTCGGTGACCGTCGAGCACCTGGACTTCACCGCCTTGGCCTTTGATGCACGGGAGCAGGCCGTCAACGCCGCCGCCACCCGTCAATCGCTGTTGCCGTTCGACCTGGAACATGGGCCACTGCTGCGCGTGCAACTGCTCAAGCTTGCCGAGCAGGAGCACGTGTTGCTGCTGACCCTGCACCACATCGTCTCCGACGGTTGGTCGATGAATGTGCTGATCGACGAGTTCATCCGTTGCTATGACGCCCATGAGCGCAACGAAGCGCCCCAACTGCCGGCGCTGCCCATCCAATACAGCGACTACGCCCTGTGGCAGCGCCGCTGGCTGGAAGCGGGCGAGCAGGCGCGTCAGTTGGAGTACTGGCAGGCCCGCTTGGGTGACGAGCATCCGGTACTGGAACTGCCCACTGATCACACACGGCCTGCGATGCCCAGCTACCAAGGCACCCGGCATAACTTCGCGGTTGAGCCGGCGCTGGCCGCGCAACTGCGCAGTTGCGCGCAAAAACACAATGTCACTCTGTTCATGCTGCTGCTCGGTGCCTTCAATGTGCTGCTGCACCGCTATACCGGCCAGGGCGATATCCGCGTCGGTGTGCCGATTGCCAATCGCAATCGCACCGAAGTCGAGGGGCTGATCGGGTTCTTCGTCAACACCCAGGTGTTGCGCACCGAACTGAGCGGGCAAACCCGGGTTGCCGAGTTGCTGCAAGGGATCAAGGAGCACGCCCTGGGCGCCCAGGCTCATCAGGAGTTGCCCTTCGAACGTCTGGTGGAAGCGCTGAAAATCGAGCGCAGCCTGAGCCACACGCCGCTGTTCCAGGTGATGTATAACCATCAGCCGGTAGTCGCCGACATCGCCTCGGTCAGTACCGCATCGGGGCTGGAATTGGCCCTGGTGGAGTGGCAAGGCCGCACCACCCAGTTCGACCTGACCCTGGACACCTACGAAAAGTCCGGCACCCTGCATGCCGCGCTGACCTACGCCAATGACTTGTTCGATACGCCCACCATCGAGCGCATGGCCCGGCACTGGACCCGCCTGCTGCAGGCCATGGTGCTCGATGGCGAACAGCGCATCGGCGAATTGCCCATGCTCGATGCGGGTGAACAGCAACGGCTGGTTCACACCTGGAACCAGACCGCCGAGGCCTACCCGACCGAGCGCGGGGTTCATCACCTGATCGAAGACCAGGCGCGGCGCAGCCCCGATGCACCGGCACTGGTGTTCGGTACCACCACCTTGACCTACGCGCAGCTGGATGCACGCGCCAACCAGTTGGCCCATGCCTTGGGCGGGCAGGGCGTAGGGCCGGACGTGCTGGTGGGGATCTGCATCGAGCGCTCCATCGAAATGGTGGTTGGCCTGCTGGCGATTCTCAAGGCCGGTGGCGCCTACGTGCCCCTCGACCCTGAATATCCCCAGGAACGCCTGGCCTACATGATCGAAGACAGCGGCATACAACTGCTGCTCAGCCAGCAGAGCCTGCTGGCGTCGCTGCCCGTCGCCGGTATCCAGGTGATTGCTCTGGACCAGCCGGCGCTATGGCTCGACGGCTACAGCAGCGAGTCGCCGAACGTGGCCTTGCATGCCCTGAACCTGGCCTACGTGATCTACACCTCGGGCTCCACCGGCAAGCCCAAAGGCGCCGGCAACAGCCAGCGCGCCTTGGTCAACCGCTTGAGCTGGATGCAGCAGGCGTATGGCCTGGGTGCCAATGACGCCGTGTTGCAGAAAACCCCGTTCAGCTTCGACGTGTCGGTGTGGGAGTTCTTCTGGCCGCTGATGACCGGCGCACGCCTGGTGGTGGCGGCGCCTGGGGAGCACCGTGAACCGGCGCGCCTGATTGACACCATTGGCCGGCACGCCATCACCACCTTGCACTTTGTACCCTCGATGCTGCAGGCGTTCATCCATGAACCGGGCGTACAGGCGTGCGCAAGCCTTACGCGTATCGTCTGCAGCGGCGAAGCCTTGCCCCTGGATGCGCAACAGCAAGTGTTCGCCAAGTTGCCCGCTGCGGCGCTGTACAACCTCTATGGCCCGACCGAGGCGGCCATCGACGTCACGCACTGGACCTGCATCGACGAAGGCGCCGACAGCGTGCCCATCGGCCGCCCGATCGCCAACCTCGGCACCTACGTGCTGGACGCGCAACTCAACCCGGTGCCGGCTGGCGTCAGCGGCGAACTCTACCTGGGCGGCGTCGGCCTGGCGCGCAATTACCACCGGCGCCCGGCCCTGACCGCCGAACGTTTTGTGCCTAACCCGTTCGTGACGGGCGAGCGCCTGTATCGCACCGGTGACCGCGTGTGCCAACGTGCCGATGGGGTGATCGAATACCTCGGCCGTCTCGATCATCAGGTCAAGTTGCGCGGCTTGCGTATCGAGCTGGGCGAAATCGAAGCACGCTTGATGCAGCATCCACACGTGCGCGAAGCCGTGGTGCTGGTACATGGCGGCAAGCAGTTGGTCGCCTATCTGGTGCACGAAGGCGAGGCGCCAACAGATCTCAAGGCCTGGTTGCTCAGCAGCTTGCCGGAATACATGGTGCCAACCCACTTCATTACGCTGGCCAAGTTGCCGGTGACCGCCAACGGCAAGCTCGATCGCAAGGCGTTACCACTGCCGGATGCGGCGCAGCAGCAGGCATTTGTCGCCCCCCAAGGCGACCTGCAAACAGCCCTGGCTGCCATCTGGAGCGACGTGCTGGGCGTTGAGCAGGTCGGCCAGGACGATAACTTCTTCGAGCTGGGCGGCGATTCGATCATCTCCATCCAGGTGGTCAGCCGCGCCCGTCAGGCCGGCATTCGCCTGAGCCCGCGTGACCTGTTCCAGTACCAGAGCATCCGCAGCCTGGCGCTGGTGGCCAGCTTCGAGCAGGCCAGCCTGATCGACCAGGGCCCGGTCAGCGGCGAGGTCATGCTGACGCCCGTCCAACACAGTTTTTTCGAGCAGCCGATCCCGGCGCGGCATCACTGGAATCAATCCTTGTTGCTGGTGCCCGGCGAGGTGCTTGAGCCTGCACGCCTCGAGGCAGCGCTGGCGCGATTGACCCAGCATCACGACGCCTTGCGCCTGCGTTTTGTGCAGCAGGCTGACGGCTGGCAGCAGAGCCATACCGCCTATGTCAGCGAACCACTGTTGTGGCAATGCCAGGCCAGCACCGACGCCGAGTTGGCGGCGCTGTGTGATGAAGCCCAGCGCAGCCTCGACCTTGCCCAAGGCCCATTGCTGCGCGCCGCGTTGGTGAACATGGCCGATGGCAGCCAGCGTGTGCTGCTGGTGATCCACCACCTGGTGGTGGATGGCGTGTCGTGGCGCATCCTGCTTGAAGACCTGCAACAGGCCTACCGCGAACAGGCACTGCCGGCGAAAACCAGTGCCTACCAGCACTGGGCGCAACAGTTGCACAGCCATGCGCAGACCCTCGATGAGCAACTGCCGTACTGGCGAGCTCAGTCCATCGACGCCGAACTGCCGTGTGATCACCCCGAGGGCGGTTTGCAAAACCGCCTGGGCGCCAAGCTGGAAACGCGCCTCGACGCCGAGCACACCCGCCGACTGCTGCAAGACGCGCCGGCGGCCTACCGCACCCAGGTCAACGACTTGCTGTTGACCGCCCTGGCACGGGTGATCAGCCGTTGGAGCGAGCAACCTGCCGCGCTTATCCAATTGGAAGGTCATGGTCGGGAAGACCTGTTTGACGACATCGACCTGAGCCGCACCGTCGGCTGGTTCACCAGCCTGTACCCGGTGCGCCTGCACGCCGAAGGGGAACTGTCGGCGGCGATCAAGTCGGTGAAGGAGCAACTGCGCGCCGTACCGAACAAAGGCATTGGCTACGGCCTGTTACGTTACCTCGGCACGCCTGACACCCGCGAAGCGTTGTCGATCCTGGCCGCGCCGCGCATCACCTTCAACTACCTGGGCCAGTTTGATCGCCAGTTCAATGAGTCGGCGCTGTTAGTTCCTGCCACCCAGGGCAGTGGGCAGGCCCAGGACCTGGAAGCACCGCTGGCCAACTGGTTGACGGTGGAAGGGCAGGTGTATGGCGGTGAGCTGGCGTTGCAATGGGGCTTCAGTCGAGAGATGTTCGAGGCGGCAACTGTGCAGCGTCTGGCGGATGAATACGCAGCCGAACTCAAGGCGCTGATCGAGCATTGCTGTGCCACGCCGGCAGGCCAGGTGAGCCCGTCGGATTTCCCGCTGGCACGCCTCACCCAGCCGCAACTGGATGCCTTGCCCGTGGCCGGGCCGGCCATTGCCGACCTTTACCCGCTGTCGCCGATGCAGCAAGGCATGCTGTTCCACACCCTGTTGGAACCCGAGGCCCAGGCGTACATCAACCAGTTGCGCCTCGACATCGACGGCCTTGATTTGCTCGCTTTTGGGCGTGCCTGGCAGGCCGCACTGGATCGCCACGACATCCTGCGTAGCAGCTTCCATTGGCTGGGCCTGGACAGTGCTCATCAGCTGATCCAGCGCCAGGTCGACCTGCAATTGCAAGTGATCGAAGACCCCGACGCCGATTTCGACACCCTGGCCCAGGCCGAACGCGAACGTGGTTTTGCCCTGAATGCCGCACCGCTGTTTCGCCTGACGCTGGTGCGCGGTGCCGGTGCGGCCTGGCACTTTATCTTCACCAGCCACCACATCCTCATGGACGGCTGGAGTAACGCGCAGTTGCTCGGTGAAGTCATCGCCCACTATGCGGGGCAGGCAGTGCCGGCGCCGCTCGGGCAGTTCCGCGATTACCTCGCCTGGCTGCAACAACAATCCTCGGGCGAAGCGTTCTGGAAAACCGCCCTGGCGGCATTGCCGGCGCCGACCCTGCTGGCGCAAGCGCTGCGCACGCCGATAGACGGGGCGGGCATGGCGGACCACCACGTGGCACTGGAGAGCGACTTTACCCGCCGCCTCGGCGAGTTCGCACGCCAGCACAAAGTCACCCTCAATACCCTGCTGCAAGGGGCTTGGAGCCTGTTGCTGCAACGCTACACCGGCCAGGACTGCGTCGCTTTCGGTGCCACGGTGGCCGGGCGTTCCGCGCCGCTGCCGGGGATCGAGCAGCAATTGGGCCTGTTCATCAACACCTTGCCGATCATCAGCGCAGCCTCGCCAGCCCAGTCGGCCGCGACGTGGCTCAGCGAACTGCAAGCGCTCAACCTCAGCCTGCGCGACCATGAACATGTGCCGCTCTACGACATCCAGGGCTGGGCCGGCCAGCAAGGCGCGCTGTTCGACACCTTGCTGGTGTTCGAAAACTTCCCAGTCGCCGAGGCGCTCAAGCAAGGCGCACCGGCCGGCCTGACCTTCGGTCGCCTGCACAACCATGAGCGCACGCACTATCCATTAACCCTGGGCATCGAACTGGGCGCCAGCCTACGCCTGGAATTCAGCTATGACCGTGCCCAGTTCAGCGAGGCGCAAGTGGCGCAGCTGAGCGCCAACCTGCACCACCTGCTGGCGCAATTGCTCGCAGACGCTCACATGCCGCTGGGCAACCTGCGCCTTCTCGACGCTCCCACGCAACGGCAGATGCTCGCCCTGAGCCGCTCGGCCGCAGCGCCCCAGGCCAACGAACGCGTGCATCAGCGTATCGCTGCCCAGGCCGAGGCGACGCCAGACGCCCTGGCTGTTCAGGCCGGTGACGCCAGCTTGAGCTACGCCCAGTTGAACCAGCGCGCCAACCGCCTGGCCCATCGCCTGTTGGCGCTGGGTGTCGGCCCCGGCCAACGGGTGGGCCTGGCTTCGCGGCGTGGCCCGCAGTTGATCGTCAGCCTGCTGGCAGTGCTCAAAAGCGGGGCGGCCTACGTACCGCTGGACCCTAAATACCCGGTTGAGCGTTTGGCCTATATGCTCGCCGACAGCCGCCTGGACCTGCTGCTCAGCGAAACCGGCTTGCTCGCCGACCTGCCTTTACCCCAAGGCCTGACCCACGTGGATTTCAGCGCCAGTGGCGACGAACTCACCGGCTACCCGACGACCAATCCGCCTAATCACGCGGCGGCGGCTGACCTGGCCTATGTGATCTACACCTCCGGCTCCACCGGCCAGCCCAAGGGCGTGGCCATCGACCATGCCGCCCTCGGCCAGTTCTGCGACAGTGCCACGCTGTACAGCCGACTGAGCGCCGAGGACCGCGTGTTGCAGTTTGCGACCTTCAGTTTTGATGGCTTTGTCGAACAGTGCTTCCCGCCCTTGTGTGCAGGTGCCGCGCTGATCATGCGCGGCGATGAACTCTGGGATGCCGGGCAACTGGCGCAAGAAATCGTCAAGCAGGGCGTGACCCTGGCCGATTTGCCCGCCGCCTATTGGTACCTGTTGGCGCAGGAATGCGCCGAGCACCGTCGCTCCCTGGGAAAGCTGCGCCAGGTGCATGTGGGCGGTGAAGCCATGTCGGTGGAAGGAATACGTGCCTGGCATGCCGCGGGCTTGGGCAATGTGCGCCTGGTCAACACCTACGGGCCCACCGAAGCCACGGTGGTCTCCAGCGTGCATGACTGCCAATTGGCCGATGCCACCGACGCCTACGGCGTGCCGATTGGGCAGGCGATTGCCGGGCGCGGCCTGTATGTGCTCGACAGCGGTTTTGAACTGTTGGCCACCGATGGTGTGGGCGAGCTGTGCATTGGTGCCGAGGTGGGCTTGGCGCAACGCTACTTCGACCGTCCGGCGCTGACCGCCGAACGCTTCTTGCCGGACCCGTTTTCCGCCACGCCCGGTGCGCGGCTTTATCGCAGTGGCGACCTGGCCCGTTACAACCCGGCGGGTGCGCTGGAGTACGTCGGGCGTATCGACCATCAAGTGAAGATTCGTGGTCTGCGTATCGAAATGGGCGAAATCGAAGCCAGCCTGCAAGCCTTGCCCAACGTGCGAGAAGCCGCGGTGCTTGCGCAGCCTAGCGCCACCGGCGCGCAGTTGGTGGCGTACGTGGTGCCCGCCGAAGGCCAAGCGCTGGAGCCCCAGGCACTGGCGACACGCTTGCGCCAGACATTGCCGGACTACATGGTGCCCGGCCATTGGGTGGTCCTCGATGCCTTGCCGTTGAACCACAACGGCAAGCTCGACCGCCGCGCACTGCCCACCCCCGACCTGAATCAGGCCAGCGCCGCCTACGTGGCACCGCAAAGTCCATTGCAAATCCAGTTGGCGGCGATCTGGCAAGCAGTGTTGCAGGTCGAGCAGGTTGGCCTGGAAGATCACTTCTTCGAACGCGGCGGCCATTCCTTGCTAGCCACCCAAGTCATCTCCCGGGTGCGCCATGACCTCAAGCTGGAAGTGCCGTTGCGGGCCCTGTTCGAACAGCCGACGCTGGCAGCCTTTGCTGCGGCTTGCGCAGGCGTGCAGGTCGATACGGCGCCCGTGATCCAGGCAGTTGGCCGTGACCAGCCGCTGGCGTTGTCCTTTGCTCAGGAACGGCAGTGGTTTCTTTGGCAATTGGACCCCACCAGCGCGGCCTATCATGTCCCCACCGCCTTGCACCTGCGCGGTGGACTCGACATCGCGGCGCTGGAGCGCGCCGTCGAGGCCCTGGTGCAGCGCCATGAACCGCTGCGCACCACCTTTGTGGAGTCGGGCGAGCACACTGTGCAAATCATCCACCCAAGCCTGGCAGTGCCGGTTGAACAACAAAAGGTCGACGCCGGCGCTATCGAGCAGGCAGTCACTGAAGAGATCCAGCGCCCGTTCGACCTGCGCAACGGCCCGCTGATGCGCGTCAAGTTGCTGATCGTCGCGCCTGATCACCACGTGCTGGTCATCACCCAGCACCACATCATCTCTGACGGCTGGTCGATGCAAGTGATGATCGACGAGTGGGCGGCGCTGTACCAAGGCGACGCAGGCTTGCCGGCCTTGCCGATCCAGTACGCCGACTATGCCCAGTGGCAGCGCGACTGGATGGCGGCAGGGGAAAAACAACGCCAGCTCGATTACTGGTGCGCTCGTTTGGGTCACGAACATTCGCTGCTGGACCTGCCCCTCGACCATCCGCGCCCCGCAGTGCAGAGCCATCGTGGCGCGCGCCGTCAGATTCATGTGGAGCGTGCGCTGCTGACTGAACTCAAGGCCCTGGCCCAGCGTCAGGACGTGACGCTGTTCATGCTGTTGCTGGCTTCATTCCAGACCTTGCTGCACCGCTACAGCGGCCAGTCACAGCTACGTGTCGGCGTACCGGTCGCCAACCGTAATCGCTTCGAAACCGAGCGACTGCTGGGCTTTTTCGTCAACACCCAGGTGCTGCAAGCTGACGTGCACGGGCAGATGCCGTTCGAACAGTTGCTGGCCCAGGTCAAGCTGCGTGCCCTGGAGGCGCAGGCCCATCAGGACCTGCCGTTCGAGCAGCTCGTGCAAGTGTTGCAGCCCGAGCGCAGCCTGAGCCATAACCCGCTGTTCCAAGTAATGTTCAACCACCAGGACAGCCTGCGTTCAGCCCCGGTGCAATTGCCCGGCCTGGCTTTGCAGCCAGTGGATTGGGCCGGTCACAGCACGCAGTTCGACCTGAACCTGGAAACCGAGGAATCGGTGGACGGTCTCTGGGCCTCGCTGACTTACGCCACGGATCTGTTTGACGCGGCGACCGCGGAACGCCTGGCCGAGCATTGGCAAAACCTGCTGCGTGCGGTCCTGCAGGATGCCTCGGTGGCCTTGGACGACCTGGCGATGCTCAGCCCGTCGCAATCGCAGCAAATGGTGCACGACTGGAACCGCAGCGACACCGACTACCCACGCGAACGCTGCGTACACCAGTTGTTTGAGGCCCAGGCCGCGGCGCAACCCGACGCCATTGCGCTGCACTTCAATGACGAGCGCCTGAGCTACGGCGAACTCAACCGCCGCGCCAATCGGCTGGCCCATCGTCTGATCGACATGGGCGTCGGCCCGGACGTGCTGGTGGCGGTGCACGTGGAGCGTTCCTTGGACATGGCGGTCGGCTTGCTCGCGACCCTCAAGGCCGGTGGCGCTTATGTGCCGCTCGACCCGCAGTTTCCGGCAGAGCGCCTGGCCTACATGCTTGAAGACAGCGGCGCCCGGGTATTGCTGACGCAACCGCACCTGCTGGGGCACCTGGCTCAGCCGCACGGCGTGCAGGTGCTGATGGTGGCGGAGGCCGGCACAGCGCAGCACAACCCTCAGGTTGCCGTGACACCGGAGCATCTGGCCTACGTGATTTACACCTCTGGCTCCACCGGCAAGCCCAAAGGGGTGATGGTGCGCCACAAGGCGCTGTGCAGCTTTACCAGCGGCATGGCCGACACGTTGAGTATTGGCCAAGACACGCGGCTGTTGTCGCTGACCACCTTCTCGTTCGACATCTTCGCCCTGGAGCTGTATGTGCCGCTGAGTGTCGGCGGCACCGTGTTGCTGAGCGCCCAGGCAATGGCCCTCGACCCGGACGCGATCCTCGATCTGGCCCAGCGCCAGGCGGCGAATGTGCTGCAAGCCACGCCCTCGACCTGGCGCATGTTGCTCGACAGCCCACGGGCTCATTCACTGCGTGGCATCGCCTGCCTGTGCGGTGGCGAAGCGCTGCCCGTCGATTTGGCCCAGCGCATGCTCGACCTGCAAGGCCCGCTGTGGAACCTCTATGGCCCGACGGAAACCACCATCTGGTCGGCGGCTCATCGTTTGCATCAGGCATTGCCGTTCGTTGGACGGCCCATCGCCAATACCGGCTTGTTCATCGTCAATGCCGGTCTCACGCCATGCCCCCAAGGTGTGTCCGGTGAGCTGCTGATCGGCGGTGTGGGCCTGGCGCGGGGTTACCACGGGCAGCCGGCGCTGACCGCCGAGCGCTTCGTGCCCAACCCGTTTGGGGCACCGGGCGAACGGCTGTACCGTACCGGCGACCTGGCACGCTATCGCGCCGACGGCGTGGTGGAATACATCGGCCGTGTCGACCATCAGGTCAAGGTCCGGGGTTTCCGTATCGAACTGGGTGAAATCGAAGCCTGCTTGCGTGAGTTCGACGGCGTACGCGAAGCCGTGGTGCTGGCCGATAACGACCGGCTGATCGCTTACCTGGTCAGCGCCGCGCCGCAGGCGTCGCAGGTCTATAAAACCGCGCTGCGCGAGCGCTTGCCGGACTACATGGTGCCCGCGCAGTGGCTGTTCCTCGACAGCCTGCCGCTGACCCCCAACGGCAAGCTCGACCGCAAGGCACTGCCCAAACCGGATGCCAGCCTGTCGCTCAAGGATCATGTGGCGCCCGTCACCCCGCGTGAGCAGCAGGTGGCGGCGATCTGGGCCGAGGTACTGGAATTACCCCAGGTGGGCCTCGACGATCATTTCTTCGAGTTGGGCGGGCATTCATTGCTGGCCACGCGGGTGGTGTCACGGGTGCGTCAGGCCCTGGGGCTGGAAGTCCCACTCAAGTCCTTGTTCGAACAGCCGCTGCTGGGTGATTTCGTGCGGGCCTTGGGCGAGGAGGGCGTCACCGCGCCTGCGCTGATCAAGGCCGACCGCACGCAACCTCTACCGCTGTCTTATGCCCAGGAGCGCCAGTGGTTCCTCTGGCAACTGGACCCGGCCGGCGCCGCGTATCACATCCCCAGCGCCTTGCGTTTGCAGGGGCCGTTGGACCTGACCGCGCTGCAAGAGAGCTTCGATAGCTTGATGGCTCGCCATGAAAGCCTGCGCACGTATTTCCGTCAGGACGCCACCGGCGCGGTTCAAGTCATTGACGCCCAGAGCCGGGTCGATATCGAGCAGGTCGACAGCGATTATGCCGGCCTCAAGGCGCGGGTCGCGCAGGTGGTCGCCCAGCCTTTCGACCTGCTACGTGGACCGCTGCTGCGGGTTACCTTGCTGCGCCTGGCCGAGGACGACCATGTGCTGGTGCTGGTGCAGCATCACATCGTCTCTGACGGCTGGTCGATGCAGTTGATGGTCGAGGAACTGGTGCAGGCGTATGCCGCTAACAGCCAAGGCCAGGACGTGCAATTGCCGGCGCTGCCGATCCAGTACGCCGATTATGCCGTGTGGCAGCGCGATTGGATGGAGGCCGCAGAGCAGGCGCGTCAATTGGCCTACTGGCGTAAGCAATTGAGCGGCGAGCAACCGGTGCTGGAGTTGCCGTTCGACCACCCGCGCCCAGCACAGCCAAGCCATCGCGGCGCACGCTTGGGTATCGAGTTGCATCCTGAGTTGTTGGGCAGATTGCGCGCATTGGCGCAGCACGCTGGCGTCACACTGCCGATGCTGCTGCTGGCGTCTTACCAGGCGTTGCTGCATCGCTACAGCGGCCAGGAGGATGTGCGCGTGGGCATGCCGATTGCCAACCGCAATCGCCTGGAAACCGAGGGGTTGATTGGCTTCTTCGTCAACACCCAAGTGCTCAAGGCCGATATTCACGGGCAAATGAGCACCGAGCAATTGCTGCATCAAGTGCGTCAGCGTTCCCTGGAGGCCCAGGCTCACCAGGACCTGCCGTTCGAACAGCTTGTGCAGGCATTGCAGCCGGAGCGCAGCCTGAGCCTGAGCCCGTTGTTCCAAGTGTTGTTCAATCACCGTGTGAGCGCTGCCGGCAGTCATCTGCAGGGCCTGGCCGACCTGTACGTCGAAGTTTTGGATCTGGACGAGGGCGTGGCCCAGTTCGACCTGGCGCTGGATGTGGAAGAAAGCCAGACGGCCCTGCGTGCCTCCCTGAGTTATGCCACCGACCTGTTCGCCGTGGCGACCATCGAACGCATGGCCGGGCACTGGCAGAACCTGTTGCGGGCAATGGTGGTCGACCCACAGCAGCCTATCAGCCAATTGAGCCTGCTGGGCGAGGACGAGCAACAGCAGATTCTTGAGCTGTGGAACCAGACCGACGCCGGTTTTTCAGCCGAGCGCCTGGTGCACGAATTGGTCGGTGATCGCGCCCGGGAAACCCCGGACGCGGTGGCGGTGAAATTCGATGCTCAAACCCTGAGTTACGGCGAGCTGGATCGCCAGGCCAACTGCCTGGCCCATGCCTTGATCGCTCGTGGTGTTGGCCCGGAAGTGCGGGTGGCTATTGCCATGCCGCGCAGTGCCGAGAGCATGGTAGCGTTCCTGGCGGTGATGAAAGCCGGTGGCGTGTATGTGCCGCTGGATATCGAATACCCACGTGATCGCCTGCTGTACATGATGCAAGACAGCCGTGCGCAACTGCTGCTGACTCACAGCCGGGCGTTGCAGCAACTGCCGGTCCCAGAGGGCCTGGATACCCTGGCGATTGATCGCACCGAAGAATGGGCCGGTTACAGCGATACGGCCCCGGATGTGGTGCTGGACGGCGACAACCTCGCCTACGTGATTTACACCTCCGGTTCCACCGGTTTGCCCAAGGGCGTGGCGGTGTCACATGGGCCGTTGGTGGCGCATATCATTGCCACCGGTGAACGCTATGAAACCTCCCCGGCCGATTGCGAATTGCACTTCATGTCATTTGCTTTCGACGGCTCCCACGAAGGCTGGATGCACCCGCTGATCAACGGCGCCAGCGTGTTGATCCGTGACGACAGCCTGTGGTTGCCGGAATACACCTACGAGCAGATGCATCGCCACAACGTGACCATGGCCGTGTTCCCACCGGTGTACCTGCAACAGTTGGCCGAACATGCCGAGCGCGACGGCAACCCACCGGCGGTGCGGGTGTATTGCTTTGGCGGTGATGCCGTTGCTCAAGCCAGCTATGACCTGGCGTGGCGCGCGCTGAAACCTAAATACCTGTTCAACGGCTACGGCCCGACCGAAACCGTGGTTACGCCGCTGCTGTGGAAGGCACGCAAGGGCGACACCTGTGGCGCCGTCTACGCGCCCATCGGTACCTTACTGGGCAACCGCAGCGGTTATGTATTGGACGCGCAACTAAACCTGCAACCCATCGGCGTGGCCGGCGAGTTGTACCTGGGCGGCGAGGGCGTGGCGCGGGGTTATCTGGAGCGCCCGGCACTGACTGCCGAGCGTTTCGTGCCAGACCCGTTCGGCAAGCCCGGCAGCCGCGTGTATCGCAGTGGCGACCTGACCCGTGGGCGCCCGGATGGCGTAGTGGATTACCTGGGGCGTGTCGACCATCAGGTGAAGATCCGAGGCTTCCGTATCGAACTGGGCGAGATCGAAGCGCGCTTGCGTGAGCAAGCCAGTGTCGGTGAAACCGTGGTGGTGGCCCAGGAGGGGCCGACCGGTAAACAACTGGTGGCCTATGTGGTACCGGCCGACGCCAGCCTGGCCGACCAGGTTGAGTTCCGTGACGCCCTGCGTCGCGCCCTGAAAGCCGACCTGCCGGACTACATGGTGCCCAGCCACTTCGTATTCCTGGCGCAGATGCCGCTGACCCCCAACGGCAAGCTCGACCGCAAGGGCCTGCCGCTGCCGGATGCGAGCCAGATGCAGCAGCAGTACCTGGCCCCGCAAACCGAGCTTGAGCAGCAAATCGCCACGATCTGGGCCGACATCCTGCACCTGCCGCAAGTGGGCCTGAACGACAACTTCTTTGATGTCGGTGGCCACTCCTTGCTGGCGATCCAGATTACCTCGCGGGTGCAGGCCGAGCTCGGCCTGGACGTACCGTTGATGGAACTGTTCCAGACCGAATCGCTGCGCGCCTACGTGCAGGCCGCAGCCACTTTCCGCGCCGGCAGCGTGGAAGATTTTGATGACCTTCGTGACTTTTTGAGCGAACTAGAGGCGATTTGAACCATGCTTTCCAACCCTAATATCGACCTGGTGTCGCGCTTTCTTCGCTTGCCTCTGGAGCAGCGCCAGCAGTTTTACCAGCGCTTGCAAAGCCGGGGCATGAGTTTCGCTCAACTGCCGATCGCCTCGATTCGCGAAGACGGCCAACACCTGCCGCTGTCCTACGCCCAGGAGCGTCAGTGGTTTCTCTGGCAGTTGGACCCCGACAGCGCCGCCTATCACGTACCCGCTGCGCTGCGTCTGAGCGGCCACTTGGACAAGACAGCCCTGCAACGCTGCTTTGACAGTTTGGTCGCACGCCATGAAAGTTTGCGTACTCGCCTTCACCTGAGTGATGAACAACGCTCTCAGGAGGTACTGCACCATGCAGTTGTCGACATCGCTGAAAGCGAAATTGACGAAGCCCAGCTCAAGGCCTGCGTCGAAGCGCAGATCGCCCGCCCGTTTGACCTGCAGCAAGGTCCGTTGCTGCGGGTCAGCCTGCTTTGCCTCGGTGAAGGTGAACATGTACTGGTGATGGTGCAGCACCATATCGTCTCTGACGGCTGGTCCATGGGCGTGATGGTGCGGGAGTTGATGCAGCTTTACGCTGCCTACAGCCAGGGTCAGGACTGCGTGCTGGCGCCGCTGCCGATTCAATACGCGGACTATGCGCTGTGGCAACGTCGTTGGATGGAGGCAGGGGAGAAGGCGCGTCAATTGAAGTACTGGTGTGAGCTGCTCAGCGGGGCACAGTCCGTACTGGAGCTGCCGTTCGATAACACGCGCCCGGCCCAGCAGAGTTTTCGCGGTGCACGCCAAGACATAGCGCTGGAGCCGTCGCTGGTTGCCGGCCTGAAGGCCTTGGCTCAGCGCGAGGGCGTGACCCTGTTCATGTTGTTGCTCGCCTCGTTCCAGGTATTTCTTTACCGCTACAGCGGCCAACAGGACATCCGCGTCGGCGTGCCGATTGCTAACCGTAACCGCGTCGAGACCGAGTCTCTGATTGGCTTTTTCGTCAATACTCAGGTGCTCAAGGCCGATCTCGACGGCCAGATGTCCTTCGCACAGCTGCTGCAGCACACTAAGCAACGCGCGCTGCAAGCCCAGGCCCATCAGGACTTGCCCTTCGAACAGTTGGTAGAAGCGCTGCAGCCCGAGCGCAGCCTGAGCCATAATCCGCTGTTCCAGGTGATGTTCAACCATCAGGCCAAGGCCCATGCAAGCGCTCAGCAACTGCCGGGGCTGCGTATTGCCAATCTAGAGTGGGACACCCAGAGCGCCCAGTTCGACCTGAGCCTGGACACCCAAGAAACCGATGATGGCCTGTGGGCTTCCCTCACTTATGCCACTGATCTGTTCAGTGCTGTCACTGCTTCGCGCATGATCGGGCATTGGCTGAGCTTGCTGCGTTCGGCAGTTGCCGATCCGACGTTGGCTTTGCAGGATTTGTCGATGCTGGCTGCCTCGGAGCGCCAACAACGGGTCTGTGAGTGGAATGCCACCGAGCGTGCTTACCCGCAAGGTCAATGGGTGCATCAATTGATTGAAGCCCGGGTGCTGGCACAACCGGATGCGCCAGCCCTGATCTTTGCCGGGCAGCTCTTGAGCTACGCCGAACTGAATCGCCGCGCCAACCGCCTGGCTCATCGCCTGATCGAAGCCGGCGTGGGCCCGGACGTGCTGGTCGGGTTGGCGGTGGAGCGCTCCATCGAAATGGTTGTTGGCCTGTTGGCCGTGCTCAAGGCCGGTGGCGCTTACGTGCCGCTGGACCCTGAATACCCGCCTGAGCGCCTGGCCTACATGCTCGAAGACAGTGGCGTGAAGCTGCTGCTGACCCAGGCGCACCTGCCGTTGCCGGTGCCCCAGGGCCTGGAAACCCTGGTGTTGGGTGAGTCAACTTTCGAAGGG